>JBIIPY010000077.1:0-13423 GCA_044342365.1 Ferruginibacter sp.
TCCTTTACTTTTTGTTTGGCCAGTTCGTAATCGAAGGGCTCTTGATGTTCTTTTTTCATTTTACTGTGTTTAAAGTTAAGATTTAACTCTTGACACAGTTTATTTTACACTCTCCTTTTTTCTTAAGAATAGCCACTGTTAACCTGCTGATACAAACCAGTTTTCCTGCTTCATTGTGTATTTTAATGTCCCAAACATGGGTAGTGGCACCTATGTGCAAAGGCGTTGCGGTGGCAGTTACAAAACCTGTTCGCACAGCACGTACGTGATTGGCATTGATTTCTAAGCCTACGCACATGAATTTATCTGTGTCAATTACCAATGCAGAGGCTACACTCCCCGCGGTTTCTGCCAATGCGCAGCTAGCACCTCCATGCAACAACCCATAAGGCTGGTGCGTTCGATGATCTACAGGCATTTTCATTTTCAGAAAATCGGGGCCGATGGCTTCCCATTCCATTCCCAGATGTTGCCCTAGTGTAGCGGGTGTGAGGGTATTTAGATCGGCTATTTTGAGTGATTTATTAAACCAGATGTTGTTATTTTCCAATACCGTTTAGTTTTATACTTTCGTTTACCACTGCTGGTAAAAACCGCGATACATCGCCACCGTTTTTAAGCACATCTCTTACCAATGTACTGGCCACAGAAGTATATTGGGGCAAGCAGGTTAAAAAAATGGTTTCAATATCGTCTTCCAAACTTCGATTCATATCAGCGATGGCTTTTTCGTATTCAAAGTCGTTCACATAACGAATGCCTCTTAAAATAAAATTAGCCCCTACCAATTTACAACAATCAACCGTTAAACCATCATAAGCCACGGCCTCTACTTTAGGCGTATCTTTAAAAATATCCCTTAGCCACTGCAAACGCTGTTGCTCAGAAAACATGGGTACTTTATTGTTGTTGCGACCGATGCCAATCACCACTTTATCAAACAAAGGCAACGCCCGGTTTATGATGTCTGTGTGACCCAAAGTAACAGGGTCGAAAGTTCCGGGGAATAAACAAACTCTTTGCATAAAACAAACTTTCAGTTTTGATAAATAACGGAGAAACGCGTGCAAATAAAACAGCTATTGGAAACCATCTTGAATGTTATGAGTTATCTTTTTTGCCTGCAAGCAAATACAAGACCGCCATTCTTACAGCAACACCATTTTCTACCTGTTGCAATATAATAGATTCATGGCCATTTGCCACATCACTGTCTATTTCAACCCCCCTATTAATGGGGCCAGGATGCATGATCACGATGTCTTTGCCTATTTCATCTAATAATTTTCTGGTAACACCGTACGCCAAATTGTATTCGCGCAGGGAGGAGAACAACACTTGGTTCTGGCGCTCTAATTGTATGCGCAATACATTGGCTACATCACACCATGCCAATGCCTTTTTTAAATTGTATTCAACCTGTACGCCCAACGCTTCTTTGATGTAGGTTGGAATCAGTGTTGGAGGACCAGCCACCATTACTTCGGCACCCATTTTTTTGAGCAGGTAGATGTTGCTTAGTGCCACTCTTGAGTGCATGATATCTCCAATGAGTACAATTTTTTTACCTGCTAAGCCACCCGTTTTTTCTTGTATTGAAAAAGCATCCAACAATGCTTGTGTTGGGTGTTCATTAATGCCATCGCCCGCATTCACAATGGCCGTATTTGGCAAATGTTTCGATAAAAAATGGGGGGCTCCACTGGCACTGTGCCGCATCACCACCATATCTACTTTCATGCTTAGAATATTGTTCACTGTATCTAGCAAAGTTTCTCCTTTGCTCACAGATGATCCTGATGCTGCAAAATTGATGGTATCGGCACTCAGCCTTTTTTCTGCCAGTTCAAACGATATACGGGTCCGCGTACTGTTCTCGTAAAATAAATTCACAATGGTTACATCACGCAGGGAGGGCACTTTTTTAATGGGCCTTTGTAATACTTCTTTAAACTGTGCTGCTGTGGTTAAAATAGTGGAGATATCTTCCGCCTGAAGATCTTTAATGCCAAGGAGATGTTTGGTAGATAGTTGCATTAAGAAACAAAGCTAAGGGAAAAAATTATGTGAAACTTGCTTTTTTTTAATCGCTCATTTTAAATAAAAAAAGAGGATACAATAACCTGGTGAGCCATTAATAAATTACTACCTCCTCCCTATCCCACTCTACTTTTACTTTTTGCGTAACAACAGAATCAATGGCTATGCCTTGGTAATCGGGCTGAATAGGCAATTCTCTGTTGAAACGTCTGTTAACCAGTACACATAGTTCTACCTTTTTAGGCCTTCCAAAATCTTGCAAAGCATCCAGTGCAGAGCGGATAGTACGCCCGGTATACAGCACATCGTCAATCAACACCACAATTTTATCTTCTATAGAAAAAGGCACTTTTGTTTCACTGGCCACATGAAACTCTTCGCGAATATCATCTCTGTAAAAAGTAATGTCGAGAATGCCGTGGTGGATGGTTTCGTTCGGACAAAGTTTGCTAATTTCTTCTACAATTAATTCACTCACCCGGATGCCCCTGGGCTGAATACCAACGAACACTACATCGTTCAAAGAATGATAGCTTTCAATCAACTGATGTGAAAGTCGTTTGATGCTCAGTTTTAATTGTTGGGTAGAAAGTAATAACTGCATGGTGCTAACTGCCTTTAAATATTTACACGAATGTAGTTCCATTGGGCCAAAATAAAAAAAGCCCTCTCGGGCTCTTCTCTGAATAAGGGTTTATATTATTTTCCCGCCTTGAGTTGTGATTGCAATACCTCGAGTTCTTCCCACTTACGCGAAGCAGCCAGCTTGGCCTGCTTTGGCCAGCTAGCTGGGTTGTGCATCTTGTATTCATTACCTGCTTCCTCTAAAATACTGTTCAAATTTTTGATGGTTGTTTTAGCAAGGTCTTTGTAAGTAACAATACCTGCTTTATTTAACAAGCTGGCTATTTTTTTCCCAATTCCTTCCATCTTTCCAAGATCATCTGCTACCGCTGCTTTTTTATCGGCGGGTTTTGCTATTTTTTTAGCAGTGGCTTTTTTAATGGACTCCTTTTTAGTAGCAGGCATGGGCACTTCTACCACACAGTTTTCAACTTCCGCACCGTAGGCTTGTGTAAGGGTAGTATTTCGCTGATCATTTGCCCATCTACCATCGCTCAATAAATAACGGTACTGATAACTGCGACCGGCTGTTAATACTATTTCGGCGTGAAGAGAGCCATCTTCTTTTTTCTGTAATGGAATACCTTCATCCGGGTTCCAGTTGTTGAATTCTCCCAATAAAATGCCGTCAGACGCATGATGTACGTATTCGGCAGGTAAAGTAAAATGAATTTTTGAAGTCATGTGTAATTGTTCTCGTGAAAAATAAAATTAATGTGCTTGTTAATACTAATTTTGATGAAACGTAACCCTGGCTATATTCACAAGTTTTACACCTTAATGAGAAAGAAGTTTCAATAGGTAGTTTTCAGGTTTAACCAATGTAAAATTCCCTTTTACAATTCGCCTGGCTTTGTAATAAAACTGGGTTCCAAGATTATAATATTCCAAAATGGCACCGGGAATGCCAGGTGTGTACCCAGGATATTGCGGACCAAAAGAATAAGGTATAGCTGCTGTATATTTAATTTTCATGGTATCATTGATACCTACTACCCTGTAAGCTGATAGGCATTCATAATCTGTACAAGGGTATACAGAAGTTTTGTTGATTATCCAAGGTTTCATATCCATCGAATCGGGTAACTGGGTTGCATAAAAATTTCGACCATTATGTGCTGAGAATAACATCTTCTTTGGTACATCAAACATATAGGCATGGCTACCAAAACTTTTACCAAACAGCTTTTGGTTATTTTTTAAGTGGGGAATGCGAGGGCTGTAATAATTGTAATACAAACTGTCATTAAATACTAAATTAATAAATCCATCTTTTGGATTCTCAAAAATTTGACCATCAACAATCATGAGCTTCCCAAATTCATAGCTAATGAGATAGCTCTCCTGTGCATTGGTTTGTAGCTGAAATAAAAACAAGCAGACAGATAGAAAAAAAGTTTTCATATTGGTGCAAATTGAAAGAGGCTGCATTGGTTACAGCCTCTTGAAGATAATTATTTTCATCTATTATTTTTCCAACATAAATGGATACTTGTAATCTGTTGGTGGATTAAAGGTTTCTTTGATGGTTCTTGCACTCAACCAGCGATAAAGGTTCAACGCAGATCCAGCTTTATCGTTGGTACCACTGGCCCTTGCACCACCAAATGGTTGCTGACCCACTACTGCACCCGTTGGTTTATCGTTGATGTAGAAATTACCTGCACTGTTGCGCAGTTTGCTGGTAGCCAATTCAATAGCGAACCTGTCTTGTGCCAACACCGCACCCGTTAATGCATAAGGGGAGGTACTGTCTACAAGCTTCAGCGTTTCTTCATATTTATTTTCGTCGTAAATGTAAATTGTTAGAACCGGACCAAACAACTCCTCACACATGGTTACATATCGTGGATCGGTAGCTTCAATGATGGTAGGTTCAATAAAGTACCCTTCGGTTTTATCGGTTTTCCCGCCAATCCAAATTTTGGCAGCACTGTCTTTTTTGCGGGCGTTTTTAATATAGCCTTCTAGTTTATCGAAACTTTTTTCATCGATGACTGCATTCACAAAATTGGTGAAATCTTCTACAGTTCCCATTTTCATCGACTTCACTGCATCTATCAATTTTTTCTTTACTTCGGCGGCTATGTTTGATGGAATGTAAGCCCTTGAAGCGGCAGAACATTTTTGGCCCTGGTATTCAAAAGCTCCACGCGCCAATGCCGTTACCACTGCATCTACATCGGCAGACTTGTGTGCGATCACAAAATCTTTACCGCCTGTTTCACCTACAATGCGAGGATAAGACCTGTACATCCCCATGTTTCTACCGATGGTTTCCCACATTTTATTAAACACACCTGTGCTTCCGGTAAAGTGAATGCCTGCAAATTCGGGATGATTAAAAACAACTCCGCCTGCTGTAGGTCCATCAACGAAAATTAAGTTGATGACACCATCTGGCAAACCTGCTTCTTTCATAATCCGCATGAACATTTGCGCACTGTATACTTGTGTGTTGGCACATTTCCACACCACCACGTTTCCACACATGGCGGCACTTGCTGGAAGGTTTCCGCCAATGGCAGTAAAGTTGAAAGGGGTTAATGCGAATACAAATCCTTCGAGCGGGCGGTACTCTAACCTGTTGTAAATGCCCGGTCCACTGATGGGCTGCTGGCGATAGATCTCACTTAAAAAATGCACATTGAAACGCAGGAAATCGATGAGCTCACAAGCACTGTCTATCTCTGCTTGGTACACATTTTTGCTTTGCCCCAACATGGTGGTTCCATTAATGTAAGCACGGTATTTGGTAGCCAATAAATCGGCTGCCTTCAAAAATATATTGGCCCTGTTTTCCCAACTAAGGTTGGCCCATTTGTCTTTTACTTTAAGTGCCGCATTGATGGCCTTTTTTACATGACTTGCATCACCAACGTGAAACTTACCCAATACATGTTTGTGTTCGTGCGGAGGACGAATATCGAGTGTTTTACCTGTGCGTACTTCTTCGATACCAATGTACATCGGTACATCAAGTTTCGTAGATTTTAGTTCCTTTAATACCTCCTTTAATCTTTTCTTTTCTGCAGATCCAGGGGCATAATTCAGTACCGGCTCATTGGCAGGCAATGGATAGTAAAAGTCTCCGTATTGCATAATTTATTGTTTATTTATGGATGAATGGCAAAAATTTTAAAGCTGTTTCCCTCCTGGTTAATCCAGGCTCTTCCACCAGCAGTCATCACTCCTTTTGAGTTTCTGAATATTTGGTTGAAGTTAATCATGGCAAAAGATAATTTCACATCTTTTGTAAAAACCTGATCGTAGGCCTCCATCATTTCTTCTTCGTTCTTAATATTATTGAGCGGATATTTTACAGCCAGCGCCAGCTGTGCTTTATCATTACTCATCACCCATTGCTGTGTTTGTTTCAAAAATAATTTCAGTGCACGCACATCTGTTATACCCGCAACATCCCAACTGGTGGGAATACTGCCGTCTGCAAAAACGGAATCATCCTTCATTTCAGTTTCAGATACTTCGTTGATGGCAACAATCATGTTAGCCGCATTGGCCGCAGTAGTTTCCGCAATTTGAGCAGTGTCAGTGGCGGTAGCAGCTTCAACTGTATTGGTGCTATTGCTTTCGTTACAAGCCAGGGCAAATGTTGCAGCTAATAACAATCCCGATAATATTTTTATCATACAAATGATGTTAGATGTTTCGTTTACGATTGCGCATCCGTTTCTTTCTCACTCATGAGGTAAGCTTTTATAAAGCCATCCAAATCGCCGTCCATTACTGGTCCCACGTTTCCAACTTCATAATCGGTACGATGATCTTTGATCATTTTATAAGGATGGAAAACATAACTGCGAATTTGGCTGCCCCACTCTATTTTTTTCTTCTTGCTGTTGGTAGCGTTTTTGAGTTCGTTTCGTTTTTGTATTTCAATTTCGTACAACCGGCTCTTCAACATTTGCATGGCCAATTCGCGGTTACCGAGTTGGCTTCGGTCTTGCTGACAAACCACTACGATTCCTGTAGGAATGTGTGTGAGTTGCACTTTGGTTTCTACCTTGTTTACGTTTTGTCCACCAGCGCCGCCACTCCTCGATGTTTCCATTTTTACATCGGCAGGATTTACTTCGATGTTGATGGTATCATCTACTAACGGGTACACGTATACGCTGGCGAAAGAGGTATGTCTTCTTGCATTGCTATCGAAGGGAGAAATGCGAACCAACCGATGAACGCCACTTTCTGCTTTTAAGAAGCCAAATGCGAAAGGCCCGTCAAATTGATAGGTGCAGGCTTTGATGCCTGCTCCATCGCCCCATTGCCAATCCATTTCGGTTACCGACCAACCTTGTTTTTCTCCATACATTCTATACATACGAGACAAAATTTCAGCCCAATCCTGGCTTTCGGTTCCACCCGCTCCACTGTTTATTTCCATCACTGCCGGAAGGGCATCCTCTGGTTCGTTGAGGGTGCTTTTAAACTCTGCTTCTTCGATGGCTTCATTGGCTTTGTTGAATGCTTCGCGTACTTCTTCTTCCACTGCCTCTCCTTCTTTCCAGAATTCAAACAACACGGCAAAGTCTTCTACTGCGGTAGTTACGTCGTTAAACATGGTTACCCAATATTCATTTACTTTGATTTCTTTTAGGATGGATGTAGCACGGGTGTTATCGTCCCAGAAACCGGGCGAAAGCGATAGTGTTTTGTCGTTGTTTATTTTAGCTTCTCTGTTAGCGACGTCAAAGAAACCTCCTCAAGACCACCAAACGGTCCCTCATATCCTTCAGTAATTCTATAGTCATAGTAAGCAAAGTTAACCCATCTCAATGGGAACAGCAAGCGATTCAAAAAATGTTTTATAGCAATGTACAATAAGAGAAGCGGATGATAGAATAACGTTTGGTAAGAAGATTAACAGGAAAAATTGTAATAAATTTCTTAGCATTACAGGATGAAAATAAAAGAACTCCTACGAAGTATTTGTTGCATTATTGGCATAATTGCCTGCGCAGGAAATAAGAACCTCTCAAAAAACCACCCCATGGCAAATGTTGCAGTAGACAGTAGTTATAAAGTAGCCGTTGCTTTTGGAAGTAGGTGCTGTGGTACTGTTTCAAGTGATTTTCTAGGAAAGTTTTTGAAAGATTTCAACACAACAGCCGCCGTTAAAGTGAGTGCGGACATAGCAGAAGGTTGCGGCAGAGAAGGTGAATTTTATATTTTGTTCAAGATAGATGAAAAGGTGAAAGCCCTCTTTATAGAAAAACTAATACCTCTGGTAAATGAGGAAGAAACGATTAATCGTAAAAAAGACGCCAGCAGCGGTGATGTGGAAATTAAATATGATGTGCTTAAAACAGCTATTGATCATTGTAGGCTTGGCGTTCGATCTTGGAAACCTTGATTTAGTAAAATTTTGTAAGTAAAGACCTCCTATTTTTTAACACAACAGCCCAACATTTTAGAAAGCAGCCCCTATAAAAGGGCTGCTTTTGAAATAGATTGAATGTAATTACTTAAAAATAGTTCCGAAAAATACTTTCATATCGTTCCATGAAGCAGTGTCTGCCGCTGCATTGTAAGCTACTGGAATACCGAATTTTTTACCCATTTCGGTAGCACCCGGACTGGTAAATGCATGCATTGCACTGTCGTAACCTTTAAAGGTGTAGGTAGCACCTATTGAATCCATTTGTTTTTTAAAAAGATCCACTTCCGTTTGAGGAACAAATGGATCAGCGTTACCATGGCAAACCAACACGTTGGCAGTTAGCTTGGCTTTGTTTGCAGGAACACCTACTAAGTTACCGTGAAAACTTACTACGCCCTTTAATGGGCTACCCATTCTGGCAAAATTCAATACCTGTGCACCTCCAAAGCAATAACCAATAGCGGCTATGTTGTTGGTATCAGCCATCTCCATCGTTTTCACTTTGGCCAGAGCCGCGTCAAAACGTGTTTTGGCCATATTGGGATCTTGGTAAAATGGAGTGGCCATTTGGCCTGCCAATGCTGGATTATCTGCCAATATACCATTGCCATATAAATCTACTGCAAATGCGAGGTATCCCAATTCAGCCAATTGTTTGGCTCTTGATTTTGCATAATCATTTAATCCCCACCACTCATGTACTATTAAAACTACTGCACGTTTTTTGTCGGTAGATGCATCGTAAGCAACAAAACCATTCATATTAACCGTATCGGCATTGTAAACAACAGTTTCTTCTTTGATTTGCATGGGAGCAGTGGCTGCTTTATTTTCTTCTGTAGAACGATTGCTGTTACAAGCGGTGGCTGTAAAGCAAACTAATGCAACTACAGGCAATGATTTTAAAAAATTCATATGATTTTTTTTAGTGTTTGAACAACAAAAATAATCTTATGTTGTAGATCTTAGAATAAATATAGCATTGGGTGATGCAGCCAAGTTTTGAAAGTAGTAGCAGCTTCCAAAAAAAGATGATTTTAGTAACAGCACCTAAATACACCTTTCAATGATCATTTTATGGGTTACCCAAAAAAGATCCAAAGCAATCAGTCGGGGTTTCAAAAAAGATATAATGAGCGGCCAATCGGTTTCTTTGAAAATATTTAAAGGTGCCAGCGAAGTACTTATTTTGCCCAGCGGCTGTGCAAATTCATTGAAAACAGTTGGTTCCCAGTTCCACTCTTCTCCCAAGGTTTCGTGCAAAAAAGATTCCAGTAATTTTAATTGTGAATAAATGTTTTTACCTAGTTCAAGGTCTTTGTGCATCACTTGAATGCTGATGCTGGCTTGGTTTTTATCAGCATCCATTCTAAAAAACAATTGAGGAATACCCGTTTTGTAGTTTACCCAGTTCACTTTTGTACCGTCTGCTGATAATATGGGTGACATGTATTTGCCAAATGTTGTCCAAAACTGTTGCCGTACCAATGAAGCCTGCTCTCGGGTATACATTTAAAATATGATTTAATTGGGGGTAACAAATTCTGGTCTTTTTATAAAATCACTATTGAATTTGAAACGAAGGTTGGTATTCAACTCTACCCTCCAGTTTTTCATAGAAGGATCGGGAACTCTTGGAAATAGATATCCCTTGAGTTCGATGGTTCCAAAAACCAGGTTTTCATTTCTACTTCTCAAGCCTGCCCCAAGAGCTGGGTAGCCGTTGGTTTGTTCGAAACGTTCATCTTGAAACTGAATGAGGCAAATGTCTGTAAATACAAAGGGTGCAAAACGAAAACCTGCAATTTTTTTGAGATTGTAAAACACAGATTCCATTTTGATGGTGGTTCTGGTTTCGCCTTCTACCGATCCGTTTCGTATATAAGGCAAACCATATTCAGACTGAATAAAAAGCGGTTGATTCAAGAAAGGATTTATTTGCCTTGTGTAGGAGAGACTCATAAAATTTCTATTGTACCAATTATTATTAATGGTATTGAGTTTGGTAAACCGATCGATGCCTATTAAAAAATCGATATCCTGGTATTTGTTTTTAAACCGATAAGCCCCAGATTTGAAAGTAAAAGCGTTGTAAGAACCATTGGGCCTAAACTTACTCGTTTCAAATTCCATGCCTAAATATGGTCTTTTGTAACCTTGTGTGTTGGTATATCCTGTAATTAAAGACGCATTTAAACCTTCGGGAACATCTTCGTTTCTGCCAAAACCATAAATAAAATTGGTACGGTAAAAGTTTTGACGGTACAATGAATACGACAATAATCCGCCGTTGATATCGGCATACCGAAAGTTGTATTCATTTAAATATTTGTTGGGCACTTTTTTAAAAATATTGTACAACCCTCGTACGGCCACAAAATGCCGGAGCCTATTTTCAGAATCTTTTATTCTTCCGCCCTTGTACCCAATATTGTAACCAATCCAGAAATCAACATTTAAGAAACTGTATTTAAAATCGTTGTTGTACAAAGAATCACTGATGTAAGCATTCGTAGTACTGTTGAGGGCTACTTCTGCAGCACCTGTAATGGCAGTGTACCTGCTTACCATAGGCTTATCCAGTCTTGAATAAATAGTACTTTCCTCCATCCTGCCACTGTTAAATGCACGATTGAATGTACCGATACCATTGGTCCAATTAATGAAACTGCCGCCAATATTTCGCTTGATGTATTCTGCACCCCATCCATAAGCAGGAGAACGTTGATTATCGAACAGTCCATACAAAGCAAATCGATCGCCTGACCCTCCAAAATTCTCTTCAGAGATTTCAGCATCAAATTTATCGATACCAGAAATACTGCCTCCTCCACCAATGCTGAACACATCGCGGGTTAATACCACAATATCTACTGAGTCGTTTGAATAAGGTGAATAAAATACATTGATGAGCGCATCCCGTAAAAAGGGTTGTTCCCTTAAAAAGCGTTCATTATCTGCTACAACCAATGGATACAAGGGTTGGCCTTTTTTGAAAAACAAATTTTTCTCAATGACTTTATTTTTGCTGTTGGCGTGCAGTGCATCGGTCACCTTCACCACGAAACTTGTTTTGATGGGATTTTTATCATTGAGTTCGTTGTTGAAGCCAACGGCAGACACGGTGATACTCCGAATAATTTTACCTTGGTATTGCTTAAAGAGATTCACTGTTTTTACAGGTTCGGTGGGCACTGCGTTGGTAGTGATGCTGCGACCAAGTTTACCGAGCAAACCTTTTTTTTTGACCAGAAAAAAACTGTCATTTTCAGATGTTTCTATTTGCGAAAAGCTGCTCTTGCAAAAAACCAGCAGCGCCAAAAAGGATAATATTTTTTTACAATTGTGCACCAGAACAGAAACGATATTTGTCAAATATAAAAAATGAAGCCCAAATAGCGCTGGATTAGGCTAATTTATTGCCCTTCAGGCGAATTCATGGCGGCATTTTTCATATTGCTTGCAACTGTTTTTCCAAGATATCGCTCTATGAAGTAATGTACGAGATAAATTACGGGCGTCATAGCCAATGCTATCACAAATTTGTAAATGTAATTCCCGGTGCCTGTTACCATTACTTGTTGCATCGACCATGGATCGCCCTGCCCTGTTTGAATGCGTTTGCCAAGGTAAAATGCGATGAAGAGCACCACAAAACTGTCTACCAATTGAGAAACCAGTGTTGATCCAGTTGCCCTCAACCAAATGTTTTTTTCACCAGTCATTTTTTTAATGCGGTGAAATACCACTACGTCTAAAATTTGTCCGAGCAAAAAAGCTACCATCGATCCAATGATGATCCAGAGTCCTTGACCAAAAATACCCTTGAAGGCATTATCAGCCTGGTTGATGTTGTTGCCAATAGAAAAAAATTCGGAGGGTACCAAAGCGATGGCGGCATTGTATGCAATAAAGGAAAAGCCGACGAGGCCGATGGTGATATAGGATAAAAAACGAACGCCTTTGGGACCATAATATTCATTGATGATATCCGTCATCACAAACACTACTGGCCACAACAATACCCCTGCTGTAAGGTGAAAGCTAAAGGAACTACCAAACAAGTTAATATTTGCCCGGGGCACGCCCAGCGTGTCTTCCAGCGAAAATATTTTTACGCCAATTACTTCTGCTATGAGCGTATTCGTCACAAAAAAACCAGCTAATACAATGAATAGCCTGGTTCCTTTATTGTTTAAAATCCCTTGAATCATGAGGAAATTATTATGAGAAGAAAAAATACCAAATCTGAATGGGAAACATAATCAGATTTACGCCCACTATCCAACGAGGAAGCGTGAGTTGTTTGTTTATGAGGTAAAAATACAACAGCTGAAAACTGAAAATAGCACTTAAGAAAATGGCCCCATACCCCAATACTACCAATGTACTTTCTAATGGTTGTAGTGGAATAGCCGCTTCAAAATTGCCGGCCTTTCTTCTGTAATACTCAACCAAACGTAAAACCAAAGCCAGCACGAAACAGCCATTACAAAGCAACACTATTTTAGAAAATGTTCTCATTTTTTTTACAGTTTGTGTTGAGGGCAATCCAACTGTTTGTTTGGCTCAATATTCTATTAATACAGCTCTACAACCAACAAAACTTTATCGCCCCTTGCCCCAACCAAACCAATCGTTTCCATTGGCGTATAACATGAGTGCCAATAAAATGACCATCCCTACAATTTGTGCATATTCCAGAAATTTATCGCTTGGTTTTCTGCCGGTGATCATTTCGCCCAAAGTAAACATTACGTGCCCACCATCCAATGCAGGAATGGGCAATAAGTTCATAAAGGCCAATACAATAGAGAAAAAAGCGGTGATGGTCCAGAAATGTTCCCAATCCCAATAATCGCCGCTGAATACGGATCCCATCGATTTAAAGCCTCCAACACCTTTGTAAGCGCCTGTAGACGGAGATAATATTTTTTTAAATTGATCGATGTAAAATTTAAGTTCTTTTCCGGCCCTTGCTACACCAGCCGGGAAGGCTGCGAAGAAGCCGTATTTTTTGATGGTATAGCTGTAGATGCCCAAACTGTCGTACAACTCCGGACTATTGGGTGCCTTAAAGCCTACCAACCCTTCTTTGGTTAATTGAGTGGCTAAACTGAGCAACGTATCTTTTCGTTTAACCGTAAGCGTTATACTGTCTTTTGCTTTTTTGGTTTTCATGAATGCGGTAAACTCATCGTAAAAAGCCACGTTGTTGTTGTTTACTGCCATAATCTGATCGCCTACTTTCAAACCATCTTTTTTAGCATAACTAGAGTCGGACACTTCTAATACAATTACAGGAATTCTTGGACTGAGGATTGGCCCATCTGCTTGTTTCTTTTTTTCTACCAACTG
>JBIIPY010000116.1:0-7401 GCA_044342365.1 Ferruginibacter sp.
TCCATGTTTTTACCAGCGCGGATGATGCTCACATTGCTGTCTACAATGATTAATCTTTTGAGAATATCCGTGTAATCATCCACTTTTTTACCATCAACAGCAATTATTTTATCGCCGTTTTTGAAACCAAGGTCGTTGAATAATGGATCATTAAAAGTGATGCCGTATTTTAAAGATTCTGCAGGAACTTTCTTTTCCCCCCATACCATCAAAATACCCGCATAAATTATAAATGCCAATAAAATATTTACGGTAACGCCACCTAGCATGATGATCAACCGCTGCCAGGCTGGCTTCGACCTGAATTCGTAGGGTTGAGCCGGCAGCTTTAATTGATCTTTGTCCATACTCTCATCCACCATCCCAGAAATTTTTACATATCCTCCCAAAGGCAACCAACCCACACCATACTCTGTTTCGCCTATCTTCTTTTTAAAAATAGAAAACCATGGATCGAAAAAAAGATAGAACTTCTCTACCCTACACTTGAACCATTTTGCGGTAATGTAATGTCCGAATTCGTGGAGGACTACTAAAATTGAAAGTGACAATAATAGTTGCGCTGCTTTTAATCCAACGCTTCCCCAATCAATTGCTAATAAAGTAAAATTCATAAAAGATTTATTGCTGTGTGCTGTTTGTATTTGAAATGTTTACTATTGTTGATCAATTTTATTCGTTTCAGAAATGATTTTTACATTTTCATGATTGAGGCCGCGAAGTTACGGGCCTCTCCATCGCTTTCAAAATATTCCTCCAAACTGGGTTTTTCAATAAATTGGATCTTTGCCATGGTTTTCTCTACCACGGCAGTGATGTCTAAAAACCCGATCCTGTTTTTCAAAAACGCCCAGACTGCAATTTCGTTCGCTGCATTCAATACACAAGGCATATTGCCTCCTTTGTTCAATGCTTCAAGGGCCAGTCCGAGATTGCGGAAAGTTTTGTAATCTGGCTCTTCAAAGCTGAGTTGTGGGTATTTTTTAAAAGAAAATCTGGGGAAATCACAGGGGATCCTGTTGGGGAAACCCAACGCGTATTGAATGGGTAGCTTCATATCTGGCAAACCCATCTGGGCTTTGATGCTTCCATCTTCGAATTGTACCATACTGTGAATGATGCTTTGAGGATGAACCACCACATCAATTTGATCGGGACGTAAGTTGAACAACCATTTCGCTTCAATTATTTCCAGGCCCTTGTTCATCAATGTGGCAGAATCTACACTGATTTTTGCCCCCATGCTCCAGTTGGGGTGCTGCAAAGCGTGCTCGCGTTTCACATTCACTAAAAAATTAGGTTTTTTTCCTAAAAACGGACCACCACTGGCGGTGAGAATTATTTTTTCGATGGGGTTTCTAGCTTCTCCCACCAGGCATTGAAAAATGGCGGAATGCTCACTGTCTACCGGGATGATGGGCGCCTTACATGCTACCGCTTTCTGCATCACGATATCGCCGGCCACTACCAACGTTTCTTTGTTGGCCAAGGCAATCAATTTCCCTTTTACTACCGCACGCAGGGTGGGTTTTAAGCCAGCAAAACCTACAATGGCAGCTAACATAATATCGTACGTATCAAAATCGGCCACTTCTTCTAAAGCGGCTTCACCACTAAATACCTTTATATCCGTACTAGACAAGGCTTCTTTTACTTTGTTGAATTTACTTCCATCACCTATTACCACCGCGTTGGGCTTGAATTCCATCGCTTGCGCTATCAACAACTCATCATTGGTTTGTGCGGTTAAAATTTCAGCCTCAAAAAAATGTGGGTGTGCACGAATCACTTCTAAAGCCTGAGTGCCAATAGAACCTGTTGAACCAAATATAGCTATGCGTTTCTTTTCACCTGCTGCCGCCATACATTCAAGTTTATCTTAAATAATTATTGTACGAGGGGCAATTTAACGTAATAAATCGTTTATTGCAGTATTCACTTTGCCAAAATTGAATTGTGCTATGGTTTCCTTCATCAAACTGGCTATAGCCGCATTTTGAAGGTTCCCCATGGAGCCCTCGTGGGTATGTGCCAGACCTAAGCTGTATTCAAAATTACCCGCTGCAATATCGGCACCAATCTTTTTGTAAGCTTCGCGAAATGGGAGGCCCTGCAACACCAGTTTGTTCACGGCCTCAACACTGAACAAATAACGGTATTTCGGATCTTGCAGTATTTGTTCTTTTACACTGATGTTTTTAAACATCAGCATGGCCATATCAATACAATGCTGCAAAGCATCGAACGCAGGAAACAGGTTTTCTTTCAGCAACTGCAAATCTCTGTGGTAACCAGAAGGCAGATTGGTGGTCATCATACTAATTTCATTGGGCAGTGCTTTGATGCGATTGCAATGAGCACGGATGAGTTCAAACACATCCGGATTTTTTTTATGCGGCATTATGCTACTACCCGTTGTTAATGCTGACGGAAAACTGATGAAATCAAAATTTTGATTCAGGTACAAACAAGCATCCATACTCATCTTGGCCAAGGTATCCGCCACATTGGCCAGGGCCTGTGCCGTAATGCGTTCTGCTTTGCCCCGCCCCATTTGTGCATACACCACATTGTAATTCAGGGTTTCAAATCCTAATAATTTGGTGGTAAGCGTGCGATTGATGGGAAAAGATGAACCGTAGCCTGCAGCACTTCCCAATGGGTTTTTGTTGATAACGGTATAGGCTGCTCGCAATGTTGCTACATCATCTACCAAACTTTCGGCATAAGCACCAAACCACAAACCAAAAGAGGATGGCATTGCCAATTGCAAATGCGTATAACCGGGCAACAAATGCCGTTTGAAGGCTTCACTTTTTTGTTGCAGCAGCTGAAACAGTTCTTCAATTTTTATGACCAACTGCTCCACCTCATGCCGTAAAAATAATTTCACATCTACCAATACCTGGTCGTTTCTACTGCGTGCCGCATGAATTTTTTTTCCGGCATCTCCCAAAGCTTCTGTTAATAAAAATTCTACCTGTGAATGCACATCTTCCACATCATCTGCAATGAAGAATTTGCCTTGCTCTATATCTGTGTATATCTTTTTTAAGGCAACACAAAGTGCGTCCGATTCTTCGTTTGTAAGCAACCCAATACTAGCCAGCATTTTGGCGTGTGCCATATTGCCCAACACATCAAAGGGTGCGAGCATTGCATCAAATACCCGATCATTGCCCACGGTAAACAAATCGACCTTGCTGTTAGATGATTCGTTTTTTTGCCAAAGTTTCATGCTGAATATTATTAATGAAGAAAAATAAATAGATGTCTAAATTGATTTTACTACCCTTCCCAACAGTTCAATGTAAAATGATACGCCTTCTTCCAAGTCTTTGAGCAATACAAACTCATCTGCACTGTGACTTTGACCGCTGAAACCCGCACCAACCTTGAGCGTAGGCAATGGAATCAATGCTTTGTCGGAGGTAGTGGGTGAACCGAACACTGTTTTCCCCATGGCAATACCTGCTTTCACAATGGGATGATCTACCGAAATGGAAGTAGCGCGAATCCGAGTACTCCTTGCCGTAACGGTTACGCCTACATGCTGTCTGATGATGGCCAACAGTTTTTCATGTGTGTACAATTCATTCAGCCGAATATCTACCACAAATTTACACTCGTCTGGAATGATGTTGTGGGCTTTGTTAGATGTTTCTATAGCAGTGACCGTCATTTTTACCGGGCCTAAAAAAGGGGACACTTCGTTTAATTGGTAAGTCTTAAACCAAGCAATGGCTTCCATGGCTTTGTACAAGGCGTTGTCGCCCTCTTCTCTTGCTGCGTGGCCGGCCTTTCCTGATGCAGAACAATCTAGCACCATCAATCCTTTTTCTGCAATTGCCAATTGCAACTGGGTGGGTTCCCCCACAATGGCAAAAGAAGCAGGTGCATCAAAATAAATTTTGAAAGCGGGTAAGGCAAACAAGCTTTCGATGCCGTTGGCCCCACTGATCTCCTCCTCTGCTGTAGCAGCATACACTACATTGAACAACAAATTTTGCGCTTCATAATAATATAAAAAACAGGCCAGTAAGCTCACCAATGAAGCGCCTGCATCGGTGCTTCCCAAACCATACAACTTCCCATCAGCAATAATGGGTTCGTGCGGATTTCTAGTATACCCTGCATTGGCGGGTACTGTGTCGTGATGAGAGTTTAACAAAATACTTGGCTTGTATTTGTCAAAATATTTGTTGGTAACCCACACATTGTTGCCATTGCGGTGGTGAGGAATTTCATGTGTCTGAAAAAACTCGACGAAACAGTCGGCCGTTTTGTCTTCCTCTCTACTCAAAGAGGGAATGGCTATTAACTGCTGCAACAGCAATAACGCTTTCTCTTGTAAAATATGCAGCTGGTTGTTATTCATGAACGATAGATGTGCCTGCTTTTTGTTGCAGCAATAAAGGTAAGTCGTCTGCGGCACCAATGGAAACCACGTTTACACCAGCAGCCAGTGCAGCAAAAGCATTTTCTAATTTAGGCAGCATGCCATCAGTTACAATTTTGTCTTTTTTCAACTGCTCAAAACTGCTTTTCTGAATGGTTGAAATAACGGAGTCATTGTCTGCCGCATTGCTCAACACTCCCCGCTTTTCGAAGCAATAGATCAGTTGCACCTTATACACCGCACACATACTTTTTGCTATTTCCTGCGCAATGGTATCCGCATTGGTATTCAACAACAATCCTTTGCCATCGTGTGTAATAGGTGATACCACTAGGCAGGTACCTTGTTGTAGCATGGCTTGTATCCAAGGGCTGTTGATGTGGTCTACATCCCCCGCAAAACCATAATCAACACCCAACTGGGTGCCTACCCGTTTATGAGATTTTATTACATTGGCGTCTGCACCGCTCAATCCCAAAGCATTACAACCAAATGACTGCAACTGCGCCACAATATTTTTATTAACGTAACCTGCATACACCATGGTAACTACTTTTAAAGTAGCCCCATCTGTAATTCTTCTTCCGTCCTGCATCTGCTGTGGGATGTGTAAAGCTTCTGCAATTCTGGTAGCCATTTTACCACCACCATGCACCAAAATTTTGTAACCAGGTATGGCTGCAAAATTGTGGAGGAATGCAAACAAATTTGCTTCTTCATCAATGATGTTTCCCCCAATTTTTACGATGGTTAATGATGGCATGGTAATGCTAATTTGATCTATATAAAATTATCCCTTCCAGTTCATTCGTTTCATTTACTTCAGCATTTCTGCTATCACTGCCTGAGCCGCCCATACCCTGTTGGCCCCTTGTTGGGTGACCAAACTATTGTTGCTATCCAACAAATCGTCGCCCAGTTCTACATTTCTGCGCACTGGCAAACAATGCATGATAGCCGCATTATTGCTGGCTTTCATTTTATGTGCGTTCAACATCCAATGTTGTTCTACAGTAGGCATGGCGCCATAGTCGTGATAAGAACTCCAGTTTTTTACATACACAAAGTCGGCTCCTTGCAGGGCTTCGTCCTGGTCATGTGTGATGCTAGCACCTTCCGTAAACGATGCATCCAGCGCATAACCCTTCGGGTGAGTCACTACCAAATCTACTGCACCCCATGCCGTCATCCATTGTGCAAATGAATTGGCCACACATTGTGGCAATGGCTTGATGTGAGGCGCCCATGTAAGTACTACTTTGGGTTTACGCCTCATCTGAGCAAACTGCTCATTTTTAATCAACTGCTCTTTGATGGTAATCACATCGGTGAGCGATTGCAATGGATGCAGTGTGGCACTTTCCATGCTGATCACTGGCACACCTGCATATTGTATAAATTGCTGAACAACGGTTTCAGCATAATCTTCTTCCCGGTTTTTTAAACCTGGAAAAGTTCGAATGCACAAAATGTCAAAATAGCTGCCCAGTATGGGCGCGGCATCTTTTACATGTTCAACTGTACTGCCATTCATCACGGCCCCTTCTGCAAACTCTAAGGCCCATCCTTCTTTGTCTACATTGAACACAATCGATTCCATACCCAAATTACTCGCAGCAACCTGCGTACTAATGCGGGTGCGCAGACTAGGATTTAAAAACAACAATCCTATTTTTTTGTGTTGCCCCAAGAGTAGGTCACGCAAAGGTGCTGCTTTGTATGCCAACGCAGCCAAAGCCAATGCATCGATGTTGTTTACATTTTTTGCCGAAATAAAATGTTTAACCCCTGTTTCTTTTGGAAAACCATTTAGTAGTCCCAAATCGGATGTAGTCATGCTGAGTAATTAAATCCTTGTATAAAAATAATGTTTCAAATGATGCCTAGCCAATGGCTTCAAGCTCTTCTTTTATTGCTTGTAAAAAAAGATCGGCTTCCTGCTTACCAATGTTGAGTGCAGGCAATAGCCTGATCACATTGGGTTTGGCTTCGCCGGTAAATATTTTGTGTTTGTACAACAAGTTTTTCTTCACTTCTTTTTGATGCTCCTCTAACTGTATGCCAATCATCAATCCCGCACCCCGCACTTCTTTGATCTGTGGCATTTTTTTCAACGCACCCATCAGGTATTCCCCCATAGTGGCGGCATGCGCCATTAGATTTTCTTGCTCCATCACTTCCAACACTGCCAATGCTGCAGCGCATGCCAAGTGATTGCCACCGAAAGTGGTACCCAACATCGAATGTTTGGCAGCAAATTTTGGAGCGATGGAGATACCCGCTACCGGAAAACCATTGCCCATGCCCTTAGCCATCGTGTAGATATCGGCAGAAACACCGGCTGCATCGTGTGCATAAAACTGTCCCGACCTTCCATAACCACATTGCACCGAATCTGCTATATACACTGCATTGTGCGCATCACATAAATGGCGAATGGTTTGTAAAAATTCATTGCTTGCCACATGAATACCACCAACACCCTGAATACCTTCGATGATGACTGCGGCAATGTCGTTCGCTGTAAATATTTCTTTTAATGCTGCTTCATCATTAAAGGCACAAAAAATTACATTGTCGGTTTCATTCACTGGTGCAATGATAAAGGGATTGTCTGTAGCTGCTACTGCCAAGGAAGTTCTGCCATGAAAACCCTTCTTGAATGCAATGATTTTTTTTCGTCCGTTGTAAAAAGATGCCAGCTTCAAAGCATTTTCATTGGCCTCAGCACCTGAGTTGCACAAGAACAACTGATAGCCTTCCTTACCAGATACTTTACCCAGTAAACTGGCCAGTTCATTTTGCAATGGAATTTTGATGGAGTTGGAATAAAAAGAAATCTTGTGTAACTGGTCTTCTATCCGCTTCACCCAATGTGGATGGGTATGGCCAATACTGATGACCGCATGACCGCCATATAGATCGAGGTATTTGGTACCATCATCGCCCCAAACATAAGAGCCCGCTGCTTTTACGATGGTAACGTCATTGAGTGGATATAC
>JBIIPY010000121.1:0-6572 GCA_044342365.1 Ferruginibacter sp.
TTTTATTACTTTCTTAAACCCAGAAGTATGGTCGTTTGCAAATTTTATCAAATAAGTACCGGGGGCAAAACTTGAAGTTTGTACCCTCGTTTTCTCATTAATACTTCCTTTGTAAACAACTGCTCCTGTTAAACTGATGATTTCGAAGTTTAGTGGTTCCGTGTTTCCGGGTATTTCCATATTTAGTTCATTGGTTACCGGGTTAGGATAAATCGTAACTTCTTTCGATATATCTTTCTTAAAATTGATGTATACTATCTTAGAATAGTTGAATTTGCCATCAAAATCGGTTTGTTTTAAACGATAAAAAGATAAGCCCTGGTATGGTTTTTCATCAAGGGTAACATATTGTTTAGTTGTGGTACTGTTACCCGCACCTTGCACTTTTGCAACAAACTCAAAGTTTATACCATCTTTGGATCTCTCTACAGTGAAATAGTTATTGTTTATTTCTGTTGCGGTACGCCAGTTTAAGTTTACTTTATTATTGTTTAATATCGCTGTAAAATCAAGTAAATCAATTGGTACTGGGCCAGCGGTAAGATAGCGGATAATAACAATACCAGAGCCACCGTTGCCACCAACGCCACCTTGATCGCCAGCTCCACCGCCGCCGCTCCCGGTATTGGCTGTAGCCGAATTGCCGTTTTGCAGAAATGCTCCCCCGGCACCACCGCCATGACTAGCAGTGCCAGAAGAATAATATCCGCCTGCGCCACCACCACCAGCATAATTTTGTGATATCCCAGATATACTACTGCTGATTCCGATACCTCCATTACCCGCAGCAGCAGTTTGGCCTCCCAGCGAAGATCCTCCTATACCGCCTGCACCACCGCCTCCTGCCGACTGCCAAGAACCACCAGTAGTATTTCCTCCGGCACTCCCCTGACCAGCAGTTCCGGTGCCACCTATCGCGTTGCTCGATCCGCCGCCACCACCAGAACCTCCCAGGGCTCCGTTTTCGTTTAAATTACCGCCTCGGCCACCGCCAAGTGCTGTTTGTCCATTAAATATGCTATTACTACCATTGAGGTGACTACCACCACCAGCGCCAACAGTTACAGGATAGGACAGCGCTGAAACAGATATTGTTCCTGCAAGCACACCACCAGCACCGCCACCGCCTGCAGACCAGCTTGTAACCTGAAAGCCGCCACCACCTCCACCACCAATAACTAAATATTCTACTGTCCCACCACTACTAACAGAAAAAGTACCGCTACTGGTAAAAGTATGAATGGTGTAAAGCCCCGAAGTTGTTACTGTGCCACCTGTTGCGGTTACGGTTTGAGCCTTAACATATGAAACTGTAAATAGAAAAAATATCATAATTCTTAATAGAATTACAAACTGATAGCGTTGTTTATTTTTTATTGTTCCCATATTGGTTGTAATGTTTGAATTTTGATTTTTCATAAAAAAATAATTTATTGAACAAGTTTAATCGATAAGCAGTTTTTAAAAGAGGCTAATTGGAAATTAAACAAATGACCGTTATACGGACATCCGTGAAAATAATTTTTAAAGAATTGATGGCATCTGTAGGTCTAGATTTCAATATATCTAAATTGCTCCCACAAACGGCATCATCGACAAGTTGTGTCTACAGGTAATAGGCTGTTTAACAACAGGAATTTTTTGGGGAAATGGAGATTAACTTGGTGGTATTTCGAGAGATAATTGGAAAAGAGGAAATAATTCTTTGGTAAGTATCGACAAATATTGGAAATAATTTTGAATTTTCGCATTTTCGGCAAAGATATTTTTAATACAAAAAAAAGCTCTCCGTTCGGAGAGCTTTTTTTTTATATTGATTTCAGAGGGCTTTTACAATACTACGATGGTTTTTACCAGCACCTTGGCATCAGGGGCAGTTACCTGCAAGCGATAAATACCTGGGTACATACTGCCGGGTAATTGAACAGTTTGTATTTGCTGGGTACCCGCAATTTTCAATGCTGGCAACACAAATCTTTGTCCAATATTGCTGATGGCTACCAATTGGTGCGTACCTGCAACGGTATTGTTCAATTCTATTTGCATGCTTTTACCAGTGATGGGGTTAGGATACACCTGAATAGCTGGCTGGTTGCTTTGTGCACTCACTTTTGCTATTACACTGTATTGTTCTTTGCCACCTATGCTGATTCCTATAATTCTGTAAAAATGAGTAGCTGAAGCTGTTTGTACATCGAAAGTTTGATACGTTTTGCTACTGCCTGCTCCAGATGGTGCTATGGTTGTAATATCCTTAAACAATCTGCCGTCGGCAGAATGCTGCACTACATAATGATGCATGTTTATTTCATTGGCGACCGAAAAGCTTAACTGTATATTGTTGATCTTCCTACTTGCCGTTAAACCAGTAAAGCTTACCGGAAGCGTACCACCAGCTATACTAAGGTTTACATAAATTAATTTGAAACGATTGGCAGCAGCCGATCCAGCTTGAGCATTCACCGTAAAATCAATATTTGTCGTGTCATTCAGGTCGATAGGGAAATCCTGGTTAAGATAACTGTCTCTTACAAATCCCATCAGGTTGCTGTTGTGCAGTTTCTCTGCAATTACCTGTATGCGGTAATTGCGTTGCTGCACATTCCACATGCGGAAGTAAGTAGTATCAGTTGTAGTTATCAAACTCCTGCGCTCAATAACCAAATTGGCAGTGCCACGCAAAATGCCAAAATTTTCTCCAAAATTGCTCATCTTCCAGATATCGTATCCGTCAATGGCATTGCTGTAAATATTGCTGTAATTGGTCATGTTGCCATCCATGAGTGTAGTGCCGTTGGCGTCAACAATGTGTAGGTTGGCCCTCATTCGTACCTGGGCATTGGTGCTCAGCGATTGGATTAAACAGATTAGGATCATACCAGCATAAGTATATGTGTATGGTACCAACTTCTTGGTAAAGCTTTTCATCATTGGATTGGTTAAGGTTTTGTCTTCAAAGGATAATTGACAAAAGTGCAAATATGCACATACTACAACGTTTGGCGGCAGCGTTTATTGTAATACCAATGTGATTTATATAATATGCCAATATTTTATAAATCTTATCCCGAATGCTTTCGGGAGTAAATGCCGATGGTATCAAACAAATAGTACAATGAGGCGATAGCCGATATTGGACTATATTGTTTGTCTAATCGGTATAAATTTTTGTGGCTGTTTTCCTACCGAAATTTTACCGGATATTTCTTCTATCCTAAATATAAAACAGCTACGTATTTATACGCAGCAGTTTGTAAAAACTTGTTGTAATGCAGAAGGGCACGCCATTGCGTGCCCTTCTAAACTTTTTTCTTATGCACTTAGTGTGCGTGTTGTGGTTTGCGTTGTTTGATGGTAATAGAAGTATCGATATTCTTTATATCCTCTTCCGTTATCACATCATTGATATCAGTTAAATGACGTTGTATTTTTTCTTTGGTTATTTCATCATAGAATAACCGAGATGCAACCTGCTCAAAAGAGGATTTACTGGGCTCTTTTAATGATGTTGACATTTGTTTCATAAAATCATTTTATAGCTATGCAGAAAACTTCACTAAATTAAGTTCATTTCAACGGATTTTCAAGTCTTTTTTAAGGAGGTAACAATTTGGTAACATTGATAAATCCCTCACTTAGATATACTGATTTTTATAATTTAAAGCTGAAAACTTCCATTTTTTTTCTTTTTCTTAGGATTCGCCAGTTTCATTTCTTTTACACTATGTACTACTCTTGTATTTTTACAGCAATAAACAACCCTAAGGGTATCTTCATCCACAACCACTCAGTTTAATAGCGGGCACCAGCTGCTTTGGCTATTCGTTACAACAACATTACATACAACAACTTGGCTTTTTTAAACATCCTTCCATTATAAGTACCCCTCTTCCTGTATTGATATGCTACAACTGGATGTATGAAACGCTGTTTGCAATTCGATATTTTTATTTTATATGAGCGCCCTCTACCTCTTTGCCAGTTACTTCTACAACAATCGTTTCGGCTGTGGTGGTTGATACAGAATGTCCCACATAATCCATGGCAATGGGAAATAATTTATGTGTTCGTTCTACCAATGCCAATGTTTGAATACTGGCAGGATAATATTCCAGCAAGGGTTTCAAGGCATACAACATGGTTCTGCCACTGTTGGTTACATCATCTATTAAAATCACCGTTTTACCATCTAGGACGATGGCTTCACTTAATTGAATGGCCCCCGGTTTTTTCTTATCAAGCGAAAGCGATACTATTTGTAAGCTGCCCTGAAATACTTCTTTTAAATAGCTCGCTAATTTTTCTGCAATCACAATGCCATTTTCTTTGATGCCGATGAGAACCAATTCTTGCTGGTTGTGGTTGCGCTCAGCCACCTGCATGGCCATTCTTCGAATTTTTTTTGCGGCTATTTCTTTGCTTAAAATCATGTGTATGGTTGAAAATGATGACAAGATGCTGACACAAACTGGATGTTGCAAAAGCGCAACATTGTTTGCAAAATAACAATTGTTTACGCTACTCAGCAAACCCGCTCCTTAAAATTATTCAATCGCCGTGTTTCAGTGCCAAATACTTTATCTTAGCCACTTAAATATGAAGGGAATATGGACTATTTATTTCAGGGTTTGTTTGTACTGCTCACCATCGCAGGATCTGCATTGTTTGCCAAGAACATACTTCAAATAAAGAAGAATATTTTAATGGGTAGAAACAAAGACCTTTCCGATAACCCCACTGCCCGTTGGAAAAATGTATTTCTATTGGCATTGGGGCAGAAAAAAATGTTTCGGAATATACCAGTAGCCATCATGCACCTCATTATTTATGCTGGTTTTATCATCATCAACATCGAAGTTTTAGAGATCGTATTGGATGGAATATTGGGTACTCACCGTTTGTTCCTAGAGCCTTTGGGCGGATTGTACACTTTTCTGATCAATGTATTTGAAATACTGGCAGCACTGGTTATTGTAGTTTGTTTAATTTTTTTAGCAAGAAGAAATTTAATCAAACTAAAACGTTTCATGAGCAATGACTTAGATGGATGGCCTCGTTCTGATGCAAACTATATTCTTATCGTAGAAATTGTTTTGATGTCGTTGTTCCTTAGTATGAACGCAGCAGACCTTGCATTGCAGGCACAGGGAGCTGCACATTATAAAGCAACAGGCAACTTTCTTGTTTCAGGAACTTTGGCGCCATTGTTCGAAAACATGAATACCAGCAGCCTGATTGTTTTTGAAAGAAGCGCCTGGTGGTTACACATTATTGGCATTTTTGCTTTTTTAAATTACCTGCCTTACAGCAAACACCTTCACATATTACTGGCATTTCCCAACGCATACTATGCAAGACTGGACTCCTCGGGTAAAATGGAGAACATGGAGCATGTTCAAAACGAAGTAAAATACATGATGCAACCAGAGCTGGCACCCACAGGTGAAGCTGCTCCGATGAAATTTGGGGCAAAGGATGTGATGGACCTAAGCTGGAAAAATTTATTAGACGCTTACAGTTGCACTGAATGTGGCCGGTGCAGCAGTGCCTGCCCTGCCAACCAAACTGGCAAACTGTTGAGTCCACGTAAAATTATGATGGATACCCGCGATCGTTTGGAAGTGGTGGGTAAAAACACAAAGGCAAATGGAAGTTTTGTTTCCGACGGTAAAACATTGCTCAACGATTATATCAGCATCGAAGAACTGCGTGCCTGCACTACCTGCAACGCTTGCGTGGAGGAATGCCCGATAAGCATTAGTCCGCTCGACATCATCATGGAACTCCGCCGCAGCCTCATCATGGAAGACAGCAATGCACCACAAGAATGGAATGGCATGTTCAGCAATATTGAGAACAATTTTGCACCATGGAAATTGAGTCCGGAAGACAGAGATGCATGGGCGGTGGAGATGAAGTAGAATTCGGTTTTATATTATCAACTATAGAATGCAATCATCAGAAATTATTCATTCATTTCAATTATGGAAAAAAGTCTTAAAATAGTAATCTAAAAGATAAGCAATCCGACTTTTTATATTGGTCTTCAAAATCTGAATTAGAACGACTTAACTCCATTGAAATGTTACGTCAACAGTACATAAATTACACAAAAGATGTTCAGCCAAGACTTCAAAGATTTTGTAGAGTTGTTAATCAAAAATAATGAGGAGTATCTCATTGTAGGTGGCTACGCCGTCGGAGTTCACGGTCATCCTAGATATACCGGAGATCTGGACATTTGGCTAAATCCCACACAAGAAAATGCAGAACTTATTTTAAAATCTGTTAATGAATTCGGTTTTGCATCTTTTAAAACTCACTGTATCCGATTTTACAAAACCTGGCAACGTCATTCAATTGAGGATATCCTCCACTAAGGATAGATTTATTAACTGAAATAGATGGGGTAACATTTGAGGACTGTTACAAAAATCGAAATGAAGTTACCATTGACGATCTCACTATAAATTTTATAGGCTTCGATGATTTATTAAAAAATAAACTTCATTCGGGGCGGCCTAGGGATCTTGATGATATTGATAACTTAACAGCAAAATAAACCTAGCGAC
>JBIIPY010000130.1:0-5497 GCA_044342365.1 Ferruginibacter sp.
GCGTTTGCTATCAGCAAAAGATGGTTACTGTTATCAAAAAAAATTAAACATTTTTTGAATACGGATACTTGCTGCAACGGTTCTTCAATTGTTTCGTTGAACCACATACATGCATTATCAGGTATTTCTGTTGATACAATTCAGGTCATCAAAAGCTATTTCTAACCTTTTGATGAAATTTTCTTCGCCCTTCCGCAACCAAATCCTTGGGTCGTAATGTTTTTTGTTTGGCTTATCCGAACCTTCGGGGTTGCCTAACTGACCTTGTAAATAACCTTCGAATTTTTTATAGTTTTCCAGTATACCTTCCCAGAAAGCCCACTGTAAATCGGTATCAATGTTCATTTTGATGGCTCCATAACCAATGGCTTCTCTGATTTGATGTTGAGGCGATCCGCTACCACCATGAAACACAAAGTATACAGGTTTAGGTCCGGTACCCAATGTTTTTTGGATGTGCACCTGGCTGTTGTTCAAAATTTCGGGTCTTAATTCAACATTCCCAGGTTTGTAAACACCGTGTACGTTACCAAAAGCAGCGGCTACTGTAAACAGTTTACCAACTTTGCTCAGTTCTGTGTATGAGTAGGCCACATGTTCAGGCTGTGTATATAATTTATCATTTTCAACTTCGCTGTTGTCTACGCCATCTTCTTCACCACCCGTTACACCCAATTCAATTTCGATGCTCATTCCCAGTGGCTCCATGCGTTTGTAGAATTCTACAGAAGTAGCAATATTTTCTTCAATGGGCTCTTCGCTCAAATCTAACATGTGAGAGCTAAACAATGGCTGTCCTTTTTCTTTGTAAAATTGTTCACCAGCGTCTATCAATCCACTTATCCATGGCAACCATTTTTTTGAGGCATGGTCAGTATGCAGTACCACCGGTACCCCATAATGCTTGGCTACATTGTGAATGTGCAATGCGCCAGAAATGCCCCCAGCAATATTACCTTGCAACTGGTCGTTCGGCATTCCTTTGCCGGCAACAAACTGTGCACCACCATTACTGAATTGTATAATAACGGGAGAATTTACTTTAGCAGCTGCTTCTAGGGTAGCATTGATGGTATTGGTACCAATGCAATTAACCGCTGGAAGGGCAAATTCGTTGTTCTTGGCATCATCGAACAATGCCTGCAGATCTTCTCCGTATAAAACACCAGCTTTGTATTTGCTCATGGTTGATTGTTTTTGTAAAAATAAGCCAATTTACCTTTTTACGAAATGTTATTTAATTCATTTGTATTCAAATTAATATGTCATAAAGGTAAGCTTGCATAAAAATGAAAAAATCGTTGTAGTGAACGATTAAGCTTTGATTGCTGCCATCAGTTCTTTAAAATAATGGGGTGCCTCCATCAATAAAGGACCATACCAGCTAAACATTTCGCCATTTACAAGGCACACTTTCGTTTCTGGCAATTGATGCTTCAATTCATCCATATGCAATTGTTTAAAAGGGTAGGGTTCACTGCTCAGCAACAATACATCACATTTTGATTGTCGAATGGCATCAATATTCAACTCTGGATACCGGATTTCTTGCGCAAATACGTTGCTAAATCCAGCATGTTCCATCATATTGTGAATAAAAGTATCTCCACCAACGGTCATGTAGGGGTCCTTCCAAATTAAATAAGCGGCTTTGAGTGCTGGTGCAGATTGGTTGGCTAATCTGGCAAAACCATGTTCAATGCTGTCGATGATGGTAGTTGCAGGTACTGATTTGTTGGTTAGTTTTCCTACAGTTGCAATCATTTCAAGGGCTTCTTCCAAATTGTTTACATCTGTTAAGAGTACCGGATAATCAGCAGCGAGTACTTCAATCTGTTCTTTTATATTTTCCTCTTTGTTTGCAATGATCAAGTCGGGTTTAAGTGACGCTACCTTATGTATGTCTACGTTTTTAGTACCACCAACTCTAATTTTATTGCGGAACCAATGATGGGGATGAACACAAAATTTAGTGATGCCGATGGTTTCTTTTTCTAACCCCAAATCGTGCAGGAGAGCCGTAATGGAGGGCACCAATGAAACGATCTTGGCGGGGGCATGAAGGGTGGAGGTGGCACTGCTAACAAACATCTTACAAAGGTAGTTTGAAGCGGGGGTAATAAAAAACTTCCACAGTAATTTGCCGAGCAAACAGACTGTGGAAGCTGATCTTTTGAGCGGCCACTGCCGCATTCAGGAATTTTTTTACTGAGAGGGCTCAGTACAGTAAATAAGATATTCCTGGTGTCAGATTCATTTTACGAAGGGTACAGCATTCGGTTTGCTTTTTCTGGATCTTGGTCTTCGGCTTTCTGTAAGGATTGGATTGGTTCGGTTTAATTGGATATTGGTTTCTAACTATTGGTCTTTAAAAGGATATTGTTTTGGTCACTTTCTATTGGATATTGGTATTGCTATTTTAAAAAAGTAGAAGTTGACTGATATTGAATTTTAATGGCTTTCTAACCTAAGTTTGGGATATTGGAAGTACTATTTTTTTGTTTTATCAGGATATTGGACAATGATTGATATTTAATCTCTATCAATCAACTTCTGACACAAAGATGCAACCCTTTGCAATGTTAAACAAGAGCGCATTTGCTCTTTTTTCATATTAAAAGAATTACGGTCTGCATTGTATAAAAGACAATATCTACATCGTACCTGTACTTTAAACAACAAAGTATTTCTACGATAAAAGCTATGAAACCTTAAAAGGATGTGCTGGATTCAAATAGCTGAAACATACATCAGTATTGGTTGTTGAGTGTAGAAGTATTTTTTCGCACTAATAGATTAATAAAAATTTTGCTGTAGATGCACAAGCATTTATACCGATTTGACAAACAATATAGTCCAATATCGGATACCGCCTCATTATACTATTTGTTTGATAACATCGGCATTTACTCCCGAAAGCATTCGGGATAAGATTTATAATATATTGGCATATTATATAAATCACATTGGTATTATTGCCATAAAATAAAAAACTTCCACAGCTTCGTCTTTTTATAGATTTTACTGTGGAAGTCAATGCTTCGTACCAACTTAAACACTAGTTGTCGGTTTTTCAGGATCAGATTTTACTATTCAGCTAAACGCAGCTGTAGCAAATGAGTTGTTCCTGGTTTCAGTGTTTCGTTTTTCGCCATCATCGCTGTGGTTGGTAGCATAGGCAATTGGATATTGATTTTGTTCGCTTTCGTTGTGTGCCGGATTAATGGCTTTTTTCAAAGTATTGGATCTTTACTTGGTTGCTATCATCGCCTGTTAAGGCATAAGCAGGATATTGATTTATTGGTTTTTCAATCGGATAAAAAATGATCAGGATTTATCTTTTTAAAAGTAGAAGTTGACTGATATTGAATTTTACTGCTTTTCTTAGTTGGATATTGGAAACACTATTTGGTTTATCAGGATTATTTGGACAATGATTGACATTTAATCTCTATCAATCAACTTCTGATACAAAGATGCAACTGTTTGTATTTGCATACAATAGCGTCTTTGCTCTTTTTTAAAAGGGATGTAATTACTGTTGAACTCGTACAAAACCAGAAAACTGGTACGGGTTGTTCCTCAATTTGTACACGTATAAATACGAGGTATGCTAAACATATATTCTACATAAAAAAATGCTACATCGGTTACAATGCAGCATTCATCTATGTTTCAGGGTAATCGTATAAACCCCAACAATTTATTTGGTCAAGCTCTGAATAATGTCGTATTTGGTTACAATATGGTATGACCCTGATTCATCTTTGCTTAAAACCGCACCATTTTCTTTGTTGATAAAGGCACTCAAACGTTCTACGGGTGTTTCAAATGCTACTTCAGGATAGGCTTTTTCCATCACTTCACTCACTTGTGCTGATTTGATTTCTGCGTTGTTTAAAATTTTGGTAAACAATCCACTTTCCGATATAGCACCCACATTTTCTCCGTTATCAAATACGGGTACATTTTCAATATCATATTTCTTCATCATCTCAATAGCTTCCATCACCGTTTGAGAGGGAGAAATGTGAATTGTTTTTTGTGTGCCTCTCCCTGCGGTTAAGTCTTTGAATGTTTTAACTTCCAAGAAACCTCTTTCCATCATCCACTCATCATTGTACACTTTACCTATGTAGCGGCTTCCATGATCGTGAAAAATACACACCACTACATCGTCTTTTTTTAATTGATCTTTTAAATTGAATACGCCTTGCAAACAACTGCCTGCGCTGTATCCACAAAACATTCCTTCTTCTTTGGCAATTCGTCTTGCCATTACCGCACCATCTTTATCGGTTACTTTGGTAAAAGCATCTATCACACTCATGTCATAATTTTCTGGCACAAAATCTTCCCCAAATCCTTCACTGATATATGGATAAACTTCCTTCTGATCTAGTTCCCCTGTTTCAAAATATTTTTTGAGCAACGATCCATAACTGTCGATGGCCCACACTTTGATATTCGGGTTTTTATCTTTTAGGTATTTGCCTGTACCTACAATGGTACCACCAGTGCCTGTTGCTACCACGAGGTGCGTTACTTTACCTTCTGTTTGTTCCCAAATTTCGGGGCCCGTTTGTTCGTAATGAGCTTGTCTGTTGGCTAAATTGTCATATTGATTTACATACCAGCTGTTGGGTACTTCTGTTGCCAACCTTTTTGATACAGAATAATAGGAGCGAGGATCTTCGGGTTCAACATTGGTAGGGCAAACGATCACTTCTGCACCCACTGCCTTTAGTATATCTGCTTTTTCTTTGCTCTGTTTGTCGGTTGTTGTAAAAATACATTTGTATCCTTTAACACAAGCTGCCAATGCAAGTCCCATTCCGGTATTTCCACTGGTTCCTTCAATAATGGTTCCACCCGGCTTAATTTTCCCTTCTTTTTCGGCCACTTCCAGCATCTTTAGTGCCATCCTGTCTTTGATGGAATTACCTGGATTAAAATATTCTACCTTGGCCAATACAGTACAGGGTAAGTGTTTAGTGATTTTATTAAGTTGAATAAGAGGGGTATCTCCGATTGTTTCTAAAATGTTATTGAGCCACATACGATTGCAATTTTTGGGCGCAAGATAAGTATTTCTGCCCGAGCGGGTTGTTGTTTCAACAAGATTACTGCATCGCATCACAATCATCTTTCACCCGCTCACCAACTGAGTTCAGTTCAACGCGTTTATATATATTCAGAACAAATTTTTATACTTCCAGAAAAGGTTAGTTTTTTTGTTCGAAATATTCAATGGCTTTTTTGATGTGCTCGTCTTCTTTGTTCATCACCTCAAAATAACCTTCCAGCCTAAACAACTGCCTAGCGATGGATGCTTTTCCTGTTTGAACGATCCATGTTTTGTCTGTTGTTTGCATTTGGTTGATGTTAAGAGAATCTTTTGAGGCTAATTCACCTAAAAATTGCCATTCCTTTTCTCCCCACACAAAATTGGTTGCAAAAGCTACGGGTGTTTTAAAAATAGTTTTTAAATTGGGAT
>JBIIPY010000042.1:0-21416 GCA_044342365.1 Ferruginibacter sp.
TCATGTTTTATAAAACAAGAAACACTTGGGTAAACATCGTTGCACATTTTTTGAACAACGCCATTGCGGTTTCGCAACTGTTTTATTTAAGCAAAAACGGAGGCGTTCAAGATCCCCAAGCCATAGAGCCTGAGTTTCCACTCTGGATAGCCCTCCCTGCATTGGCTATTTTAACAGGGTTGTTTTTACTGCTGCAAAAACATTCAGCCACTCAAAAAGAAAAAATACGAGTACAGGAGCAACTGCTAATAGCCGAAGCAGATCCTTTTTCTTCCATAGCAAAAAAATAAAATAACGTGGCTTTAGATAAAAAGACTTTTAAAACACGGGCCATCACAGCAATGGTGTTTGCTGCTGTAATGCTGCTGGGTTTGTTTGCGGGCTTATGGCCGTTTTTGATATTGTGCAGCATCATTATGGTGGGTGGGGTGGTAGAATTTGTGAGACTGATCCATAAAATTCATCCTCTCCATGCAGCTCCCTATTATTTATTGGCCATTCCTTATATCATTTTACCGATGTGCATGCTGGTAGATTTGGGCACTTTGTTTACGTTGTTCAGAAACGATTTTCTGAACTTGTTGGGCATTGGTGCATTGTACGATCCTTTGCTACCCTGTGTCATCATTTTTGCTATATGGATCAACGATACCATGGCTTATGTTGTAGGATCAATGATTGGTAAAACTCCTTTCAGTAAAATATCGCCCAAAAAAACATGGGAAGGTACTGGTGGAGGCGCCGTACTTTGTGTGGCGGTGATGGGACTGCTGGCACTTGTGATACCAGCGGCAAAAGCCATTTCAGTTTGGCATTGGTTGGCCATTGCTGCTTTGTGTGCTGTGTTTGGAACCTTGGGCGATTTACTGGAAAGCAAGATCAAACGAATGGCCAATGTGAAAGACAGCGGCCATTTTATGCCGGGCCACGGTGGTTTTTTAGACCGTTTCGACTCCTTATTGATTGCAACCCCAGCCGTATGGATATATGTGAAATGTTTCCTGTCTTAAACAAGGCCCGTAGTTCCTATCGTTTTATGAATCACTGCTACCTTGAATCTTATACTCCCCCTCCATTTCATTCAGTGGCTTTTCATTACTTTTGCAGCTTAATATTAAAAAATGACCATACACAGAGAAGGATACAAATCTATCGCCGTTGCCACCATGTTGTTTTGCGTGCTCAATGTGTTGATGTTTTGGTTCCTAGGTAGCAGCATGCTCTGGCTTTGTATTGCATTCCTCATTATTACTTTGGGATTGGTTCTATTCATTGTTTCTTTTTTCAGAATACCCAATCGGGCACTTACTTTTAACGAAACACAAATTATTGCCCCTGCAGATGGTAAAGTGGTGGTGATTGAAGAAACCCACGACGTAGAATATTTTAAAGACAAAAGGATACAAGTGTCTGTGTTTATGAGTCCGGCCAATGTGCACGTAAACCGCAACCCACTGAGCGGTGAAGTAGTGTATAACCAGTACCACAAAGGAAAATACCTGGTAGCTTGGAATCCCAAATCTTCTACCGAAAACGAGCGTCACAGTGCAGTCATTCGCAAGGGCGATAAAGAAGTACTGGTGAAACAAATTGCGGGGGCATTGGCCAAACGCATTTGTAATTACTTGGAAGTGGGGCAGAAAGTAGAACAAAATGCAGAGTTTGGGTTCATCAAATTTGGCAGCAGGGTAGATCTTTTGTTGCCGTTGGGAACCAAAATAAATGTGCAATTAAACGAAGTTGTAAAGGGTGGTGTAACGGTGATTGCCACACTCTGAGCTTGTTTTGATATGGTTAGCTGATTAAAATCATGCTGTTTCTTCAACAAATTAACAGTTTTGAAGACAGGAGAATATAATTTTCACCATACATTTACGTTATATTATTTACAAACAAAAAACGCTACTATGAAAAAAGTATTTTTATTAGCAACTGCTGCAATCATGATTACAGGTATTGCATTTGCAGGGGGCGACAAAGGCAAAAAGAAAAAATGTGCCAAAGGAAAAACTTGCTGCGCTAAAGATGCAAAAGCAGAAACCAAAGCTTGCTGCAAAGACAAAGCCGAGAAGACCGCAAAACTCTAACGTAAAGTTTGCACACAATGACATTTAAAAACCCCCAGAGTTTATGGGGGTTTTGCATTTAATACATGGTAAGCAACTTCGCTTAAAAAATGCTTTCTAGTTCTATTAAATGGGTAATAGTATAAGTGGGTTTAACGTTGGTAGTGGCATTGATGTGGTTCACAAAAACACAGTCCATGCCCATATTGATGGCGCCTCCAATATCCGCTTCGAGGTTATCACCAAGCATGATACTTTCTTTTAAAGTTGCTCCGGCTTTTGCCATAGCGTAATCAAAAATTTCTTTTTTTGGCTTTAGGCTATTGCTGGCTTCTGATGTGATCACCTGTGAAAAGTAGCGATCCAAACCACTGTGTTTGAGTTTGCTCCACTGTGTTTTCTCAAAACCATTAGTAATAAGGTGAAGGTCATAATTTTTATTTCTGAGATAATCCAATATTTCAAACGTATGCGGAAATACTTCTTTTTGTGTTGGAAGAATTTCTAAAAATTGTTCGCTCAACAATCTGGCCAGCGGCTCGTCTGCAATTTTAAAATCGAGCAAAGTACGCCACATTCTTTTCCACTTCAGGTCATCGGCACTAATGAAACCATTGTGATACCGCTCCCACAACAGTTGGTTGTGGTACAGGTATTTGGGATAAAATTCATCAAAAGCCACGTTGATTCTTTGGGTTAAATCAAATTGCGCGTACAATTCGGTTAAAGATGTTTTAGCGTTGCTGTCAAAATCCCAAAGGGTATGATCGAGGTCGAAAAATAAGTGTTTGTATTTAGGCATATTGGCGAACTTGTTTGATAATAAATAGATGTAAACCATTGCAAAGATAGTTTGTTGTGTGCGTAGCGCTGTGCTGTTAACTTCAATATAATCGTTGAAGCATAAGATTAGCACGCTCAATACTAAATAGTATTATTTTAGCATACACAAAAACAAGGGTTATGGTGGTAATTACAGGTGCCAGTAAGGGTATCGGAAAAGCAGTGGCTGTTGCATTTGCAAGTATCGGAAAAAAAGTATTGATCTGCTCGCGCAGCGAAGACAACTTGCTAGAAACAGCAGCAGAGATAAAAAAAGAATACCCGGAGGCATCCATCTTGTGGTTTGCAGCAGACCTTAGTAAAAGAGCCGAGGTAATGCGTTTTGCACAATGGTGTTTGCAACAGGGCACTCCCGAAGTATTGGTAAACAATGCAGGGTTGTACCTTCCTGGCACTTTGATGGATGAAGCGGAAGGTAATATGGAAGAGATCTTGAACCTTAATTTTTTCAGTGCTTACCATCTAACTCGGCAATTGGTTCCTTCTATGAAAGAAGCGGGGAAGGGGCATATTTTTAATATCTGTTCTATTGCTTCCCTTGATGCTTATGAAGGCGGTGGAAGTTACAGTGTAAGCAAGTACGCACTCAATGGGTTTAGCAAAAACCTGCGTCATGAGTTAAAAAACTCCTCTGTAAAAGTAACGGCTGTTTTCCCAGGCGCAGTGCACACCGATTCTTGGGCTGGCTTCGACAACAGCGAAAAAAGAATCATGGAAGCAACCGATATTTCATCAATGATATTGGCAGCCACACAGCTCAGCAAACAAGCCGTGGTAGAAGATATCATCATTCGTCCTCAACTGGGCGATCTGTAGTTGCATTATTAACAGTTTCTTGTACCCTTTTGTAACGATGGTTGCCGCAAGGCATGATCTATTTTTTATTTTTGCAATTGAACGGAATTTGAATGATGCAATTTTATTTTAAACAGTTTGTTTTTCTTTTATTTTTTTGTGTAGCTGCCCTCAATGCTTTTGCACAAACGGCTTTCACAGTAGTAGTGAGTCCGGAAGTGATTGGCAAAAACGAATATGCCAATCTGCGCTTAACCGTTACCAATGGCACAGACATCAGAAACATCTCTCCACCTTCTTTAAAAGATGTTGAAATTGTGAGTGGTCCCAGTCAGGAAACTGGGATGAATAATATCAATGGGGCTGTTACCAATTATTTCTCTCTTAATTATATCATCAAACCTAAACGCACTGGTAAGTTTGTTTTTGCTGGTGCTACGGCCAACATCAATGGTACCATTTACAAAGCTGCTGCTACCAGTTTGCAAGTTCAGAATGCCAATAGTAACGCAGGTTCCCAATCAACGGCACCAATAGGCTTCGATCCTTTTAATGAATCCAATCAACCCAAAGAGTATGGCGACAATATTTTAAAAAAGGGCGAAAGCATTCCAGAGAAGATCAGCAAAAACATGCATGTAAAACTGATCACCAGCAAAAACAGTTGTTTTGTGGGCGAACCCATTGTAGCTACTTATAAACTGTATACCCGAATCATAAGTGAGGGCAAGGTGACTAAAAATCCCGCTTTTAATGGGTTTTCGGTTATTGATCTTCAACAACCCGATATTTCAGAAGGGGGCAAAGAAATGCTAGACGGAAGAGAATACAATGTGTACATCATTCGTAGAGCCCAATTGTATCCATTGCAATCGGGTGTCATCGATTTAGAAACAGCCGTTTTAGAAGCAAGGGTAGAACTCATCAAAGACAATGCAGGCAGAAATGTGGATGTGTTTGGTGGATTCAGGATTGATCCCGCCGATTTAATTGTGCAAAATGTTGCCCTTAGCAGCAAGCCGGTGAGTATCAATGTAAAACCTTTGCCCGAAGCTGGTAAACCTGCCAGTTTTAATGGTGCAGTAGGCAAATTTAATTTCAGCGCTGTACTTGAAAAATCAACTTTCTCTACAGATGAAGCAGGCAAACTGGTTTTGAAGATTGAAGGAGCCGGTAATCTTCAATTGATGACTGCACCCGAAATAGTTTGGCCACAACAAATTGAAGCTTTTGAAGCAGAAGTAAAAGACGACTTATTACAAATGGATATTCCAGTGAGCGGACAAAAAACCATCACGATTCCTTTTACAGTAACTGCTCCCGGTAAGTATGAACTACCTGCTATCAGCTTCAGTTATTTTGATCCGGAAACCGCCACTTACGAAACCATCAGCAGCAATCCCATTGCATTTGAAGTGAGTAAAGGCAATCTTCAACCTGCCTATAGCAAAGACAGTATCATTACTAAAAAGCCTGCAGGAATTATTAAAAAAATATTCAGCAATCGAGAATGGATTGTTGGTTTTGTGGCCTTTTTATTTTTAATTGGCCTTTGGATATGGTTCAGGTTAGACCATAAAAAAGAAAGGGCTACTAACTCCGAAAAAACAGCCGAAGGAGTGGAGAAATTTCCTGCAGAAACCCTGGCCTCTGCACCTATAGCCCTGATAAATGCCAGCATTCCTCAGCATTATTTGGAGCAAACAGAAGCCTGTTTACACAGCCCCAATTGCGACGCTTTTTTTAGTTTATTGAACAAGGAATTAAAGCAATTTTTAGCCACTAAATTTTCATTGCCTTTACACGATGTAAGCGCAAGAACTGTGGGCACAGCAATGGATGATTCTGGCTACAATGTAACACTGGCTTTACAAATGCAGCAGTTGTTGCAGGAAATAGAATTGGAATTGTACACCCCCTTCAGCAGCGATGCTACCAAAAACGACTTGTTTGGCAGGGCGCAGGAATTGGTGCATCACCTTTGTAATTAGAAGGCTTACTTAAAGCTTATTCGGTAAATTTATAACCTACCCCTCTTACTGAATGAAAATAAAGCGGATGGCGGCTATCCTCTTCAAAATATTTTCTGAAGTTAAGGATAAAGTTATCGATTGTGCGGGTGGTAGGATATACATTGTAGCCCCAGACAGCTTGCAATATTTTTTCTCGGGTAACTACTTCGTTTTTGTTTTCAATAAGCAGCTTCAGTAGCATCACTTCTTTTTTAGACAATGCAATTTGTTCTCTTTTTTTATTAGAACATTCCAGTCCTTTGAAATCAATGATGTTGTTCCCAAAATGATATAAATCGGGCAGTGGTTGTTTGATGGCTATCTGCTCGCTTTTACGCAATAATTTATTTACACGCAGTAATAGTTCTTCTAAATTAAATGGTTTGGTCAAATAATCATCGGCCCCTTTTTTAAGGCCTAACACCCTATCGGCACTGCTGTTTTTAGCACTCAGAATCAAAATGGGAGTGTCGCTGTTGCTTAGTCGGATGGTTTCGCAAACGCTGATGCCATCTAACTCTGGCAACATGACGTCTAAAATAATCAGATCAAAATGTTCCCTCTGAAATTGTTGCAATGCATCCGCACCATCAAAACTACTGGTAACTTCATAGTTTTCCAGTTCTAGGTTTAGCTTCAATGCTTCCTGTAAATTTTCTTCATCTTCTACCAATAAGATCGAGTATTTTTTTTCAGCCATTTTAATATTTTATTCTGGTGCGGCAATTTGAACGGTGAAGATACTTCCACCATCAACATTGTTTTGTACAAAAATATTGCCGCCGTGATTTTGAATGATTTTTTTACTGAGGTATAAACCCAGTCCAGTACCCTTTGCTCTTTTGGTAGCTTCGTTGCCTAAACGGTAAAACTTTTCAAACACTTTCTTTTTTTCTTCGTCTGCAATACCTGGCCCATTGTCTTTGATTCTGATTTCTGCCACCAAATCGTTCTGCAACACTTCAGTTTCAATCAACGAATCTTTCGGCGAATATTTCAGTGCATTGTCTAGAAGGTTGTTGGTAACAATCTGTAATAACAGCGGATCGCCTGTTACGTACACCGATTCGCTGGCGGATGTTTTGATGTTGCGTTGTGGAAAACGAACCATAAAATCTTCGGCACAGGTAGCTACTAGTTCTCCCAGGTTTAGTTCCTGTTTTTCCATCCTGTACCCACCAGCTTCTATCTGTGAAGAAATGAGCATGTTGTTACACAATGCATTGAGGCGGTTGGTTTCTTGCAGCGTATTAAATACCAAGCGTTGTTGCTGGTCTTCATCCAGCTTGCGCTTTTGCATGGTTTCTAAATTCAGCTTCGCTACCGCGATGGGCGTTTTTAGTTCATGTGTTAATGCCATCATGAAATTTTGTTGTTCCTGACTGATAGACAATTGCCGCCTCACGGCTCGGAATACAAACAAAGCTCCTGCTAAAATCACTAGGAAAAAAGTGGCGCCCTCTCCAATGTACTGACTCACTTTACGGTCTCTTTCTGTTTGGATTACCCTTCGCTGTTCTGTTGCTAAAGGACCGTTGCCACTAACTCCCGACATTTTTAAGTCAGACATCAACTCGTTTTGTTTGTTCAAAGTAAAAAACCAAAATATCAATGCCGCTACAATGTAACCCAGTAGCACCCAATAGATGAGAAAAATGCGTTGTATTTTTTTTGGCTTTTTAGTCATAATGTTTACCGATACCGGTGATTCACCAATGGTTGTAGGTATAACAATTTTAGCGGCAGTTAGTTTCGTTTATCCAATCCCCATGATAATTTGTTACGAAGGGTTTGAAGAAAATTATTTTCATTCAGTCGAATAAGGTTGATGCCAAATTCTTCTTTCCGAACGGCTATCTGAACCTCTTTGGGCACCAGTTCTCTGCGGCTATCGAGGCTGCATAAAAAGTTGTCGGTTCTCCCTTCTACTTCAAACGATACGATGGTGTTGTCTGGCACAATGATGGGCCTTATGTTGAGGTTATGTGGTGAAACAGGTGTAATTACAAAGCTTGCACTGTCTGGGAATACAACGGGCCCATTGCAACTGAGCGAGTAACCGGTAGAGCCAGTAGGCGTTGCAACGATCAAACCGTCTGCCCAATAGGTATTTAAAAATTCACCATTCAAATAGGTATGAATTTTAATCATGGGTGAAGTATCACTTTTGTGCACCGTAAATTCATTGAGTGCGTAAGGAACGTCGCCAAACAAAGGCAGATTGGAATCCAAGTGTAGTAAGGTTCTTTTATCCAACACATATTTCCTTTCTACAAGGGCTTCTATGGCAGTACTGATTTCTTCCTTACCAATGTTGGCCAAAAACCCCAGTCGGCCATAATTGATGCCCAATACTGGAATACCGGTGTCTTTTACGAGGGTCACGGTATCGAGCAAGGTGCCATCGCCCCCAAGGCTAATGAGGCAATCGATGCTGCTGTCCATATCTTCACTACAGTTGAAAGTGGAGTAACTTCCACCCAATTCTACTGCAGAATAAAATTGATTAAAAAAGTCTTGAAAAAAAACGGGCTCTGCACCATACTTGATTAGTTCTTTTACAAGCAGTCCAATATCTTGTAACTGGTTGTTTTCTATGCCGCGGCTGTAAATGGCTATTCTCATGTAAGATGGTGAAAAGGAATTTAAAACCCTCCTTTGCCCCGTAAAAATAACCCCTTTTGGCCTAATTGGTTGAAACTGTATTCAAGGCTCAAGTTTACATCGTACAGGGTGAGAATATCAAGTCCAACACCCCCGCTATACAGCATCCTATTGTTGAGCTGGGTGTCAAATGAAGGATTGATGTGGCTGTATCCGAGATCGCCATAAGTCTTTGCAAAAATATTAATAGGAATTTTATTAACGATGTTGTTTTTAAGGGGAATGGGTACATTAAAAGCCCATATTTTTTTCTTTAAAGAAAATTGTGCCAAAGCACTGGCTACCCCATCAATTACATAATTTTCGAGGCCTCTCAGGTAAAATTGTCCATACCCCAATGCCTGTTGGTTAATGAAGGCTTGTTCAAAAGGAAGTTTTACCCTTACGTGACCGGCAAATACGCTGTACCAACCTTTTTTGTGTTCCCAAAATTTCTGATAATCGCCATCCACGGATAGTGAGTTAACGCCACCATTGATACCCCACCCTTTTTTCGTAAACATCAAAGAATGAATTTTTCCTCTCAAAGGGTAGTTGATGTTATTGGTATTGATGTATTGGAAACGAAAAGTAACCACCGGAAAACCAGCATAACTTTTGTTATTGTTAAAATAATTGCTGTTGTAAAATGAAGATACACTGTCGGCCACATCGATGTATTGATAACCAATTCCAAACTGCCTGTTTCTATAGAAACCAGTTCTTCTGATGTAAGTGCCGTTGATGTTGAACTGGTTGCGTACAAAACCATCAACGGAGTAACGCAGAGGTTTGTTATCGGAAGAAGTTTTATAAATGATCTCTCTGTTTTGTGTATAGCCGGCCGCTACCGAAAATCCTTCTGTTAATGCACGATTGCTACTAGGGGTGTTGTAAATAAATGAAAAGTTACGGGCAAAACCATTTAGCAGGTACACCCGTAATTGATCGCGCCTGCCGGTAAGATTGTAATGTGCAAATTTAGCCCCATAGGTAACCCTCTTCAGGTCTGCATTATAGGTGTTGAGCCATTCATTGAGGTTTCTGTCTATCAATTGAAACTGTGGAGTAGGATAGATGTACCATTTTTCTTTCACACTCACTACCACCTTAATGTGGGTACCCGTTTCAAAATAGGGGGTGAGGATGGTTTCTGTAAATAAAGCAGTGTTGTAAATGAGTTCCTGGGAGAGCCGAATTTTTTCAAATATTTGCGCAGCAATGATGGTATCTCCTTTTTTGAAACGCATTTCTCTTTCGATGATGTATTGTTTCGTTTTTTTGTTGCCGCTAATTTCGATGGAGGCTATGGTAAGTCTGGCATTGGAGTCAATGGCCAGTTGTGCATCAAGCTGTTCGTAAAAACCGGGGGGTGCTGTTTGTGCCATGCCAACGATTGAAAGGAAGAGGAACCCGATTATTAAAACGGTTTGTTTTAAAACGAAGTGTTGCTGGCAGTATACCATAAACGAAGTGGTTGAAGTAAGCTGCGTATCCGTCATCGGTGGGTATATGATTTATATATCCAGATAATTCATAAGATGCCTATAGTTGCTGTGTATTTCGTTTTCAAAATTTTCGTCGCCAAAAAAATAGATGACGTCGTATTCGTAGCGCTCAAAAGTGGAAACCACTGCCGCTATTTCTCTTTTATTGAGGTGAAGCGTTACGGTAAGCATACCTGTAATGGGATCTACGTAAGAGTTGAGGTGGAGGATGGTGCAGTCATTGCTTTCTACTATTCTGCTGATTTCAGAAATGGCAAACTGCGATCTTTCCATTTCCAGCACCACAATACCTCCAATTTCGTTGGCACCGGCGAAGTTGCCCAGTGTTTTTAAAAGATCGATGGTAGGAATCACACCCACCAATTCGCCTTCTTCATTTACCACAGGTACAATATTGGTATCATTCTGGATGCTGGCATTTACGGCATTCAAAAAATGTACATTTTCTTTAACCGATGCAAGGATAAAATGCTCCTGTAATATTTCGATGGTCAATTTATCATCCTCTGCATCTAACAAATCTTCTTCGCTTAACAGGCCAAGAAATTTATCATCCGATACCACTGGCAGATGTGTTACCCTAAAATCGTTCACCAGCTGCAAGGCTTTTATGATGCTGTCTTGCAGTTGTAACCTGGGAATATTGTTGTTGATGAGATCTACAGTAAGCATAGATGAAAATTTAAATCAGTGCAAAATTGAATGCCGTTTCAGCAGCATTCATCATGGTAGACCATTAAAATGCTTAAACTGTTGCAGCGGGCGACTTTAATTTTGCTAAAAAACCATCTAGGATTTGGTTAAACGCTTCGGGTACTTCCATCATAGGAGCATGACCGCATTTATCTATAAAGTGTAATTCGCTGTTAGGTATTAACTTATTAAATTCTTTTCCTACAAAAGGAGGGGTGATGGTATCGTTGTTGCCCCAAATTAAACAAGTAGGTTGTGGTATATTTTTTAATTCATCGCCCAGGTTATTGCGAATGGCGCTTTTAGCCAGTGCAATAATCTTGATTACTTTGAGCCTGTTATTGGTAATTTCAAACACTTCGTTTACCAGGTCATCGGTGGCCAAACTGGGATCATAAAAAGTAAGCGATGTTTTATTCCTGATGTATTCTTTATCGCCCCTTTTTGGATAAGTATCGCCCATTCCATTTTCGAATAAGCCCGAGCTTCCGGTTAAAATCAACGATTTGATATTTTCCGGGTTCTTTAAAATGTGCACGAGTGCCACATGACCGCCGAGCGAATTGCCCATCAAATGGATGTTTTTGTACTGGCGATGTTCTACAAATTTATGCACATATTTTTGAAGCCCGCTTACCGATGTATGCAGCAGATCCATCTCCAGCAAAGGAAGCATGGGCACCACTACAGTATAATTTTTTTTAAAATGTTCAATCAGGAACCTGAAGTTACTGAGGGCTCCAAACAACCCATGTAAAAGCATCAGGGGTTCTCCCTGCCCTTCCTCAATAAAATTAAATTTACCGTCTTGTTTTATTTCGTAGGTCATTTGTCTGTTATGGGTAATTCCCTTTGCAATGTGTTGCTAAAATAATTGATTTATATTTAAAATCAACTAATCATTCAAAGATACCAAACCTGTAAGTTATTGTAGGAAGTATTTAACGAAGTTGGTTGATCATTTATGCTGATAAAATGCAGCATATTATACCAATGTGATTTATATAAAATGCCAATATTTTATTAATCTTATTTACCAACGCTCATTTTCCTTTCTGAAAAAGTAAATTTTTATACCTTTTTTCTATGGGCCTGAAATTGTGTAAAAGTATAATGGTAACCATTAATAAAGAAAATGATGTAAGATATGTTGGGTAAAAAATCCAAATCCAAACAAGCAGTAAGTTAAATCTAAAGCATTCAAGGTAAAATATCCATGCCCGTTGTTCTAAGATTGCCCCAGTGTTCATTACGCTAATCAGTATAAAAAGAGTAGTAAAAGCTATTTGAATTTGACTCAATAAAGGATAGAAATATACAATTGTGAACAACAAGATTAAAGTAATGCAAGTCTGAATTACAATGTACAAGCTCAGATTTTTTGTAGGCTGCAACGTTGTTTGTTTTTTTAGAAATCTCCTTTCTAAAACATCACGGCCATCCGGTTGTATGCTATCCGGTCTTCCAAAAAGAATACTGCATTTTAATCTAAAGCCCTTTACTTTTCTCATAGCAAACAATAACTCTAAAGGATAATGAAAGTGTTGCCACAAAAAGCTGTGACTCTTAATCGGTTTGGTTAGTCCATACACCGGCTTCTCCTTCTCTTCGCTAAAAGTGCCAAAAATCTTATCCCAAACTATTAGAACATCACCATAATTCTTGTCTAAATACTGAGGGTTGCTGGAATGATGAACACGGTGGTGAGATGGTGTTACAAATACGTATTCAATTAAACCAAGTTTACCAATGGTTTGTGTATGAATAAAAAACGGATAAAGGCCGTGTACCAACAACAAAGCTGTAATCATCTCTGGCGGGAAACCAAACAATGGTAGAATACCCCAAAACAAACACCTAATGGCAGCCTGAAACACAGTGATTCTTGCAGATGTAGTGTAGTTAAAGTCCTCGCTTTGATGGTGTACGATATGTGCCGCCCATAAAATATTGATTTCATGCGCAAAACGATGGTACCAATACCAAACCAGATCTGTTAGGATAAACAACAATACCCAGGAGAATATATTTACAGGGATGCTTAAAAGCGCAAAATGTAGATAGATGTATTCAAAAAAATAGAAAAAGGGTACAATGGTAAACACATCCATCAGCCGCTCTGCAATACCTACATTTAGGTTGGCTATGGACTCTGCAAACTGGAAAAAATTTTTACCTTTTTTTTTACTATACCAATATTCCCAGCCCATAAAAAATAAAAAAAATGGTATGGCAAATGCAAGATATTGATGTGACATGTATTAGATTTTAATAGTCTATAAAATAAGTAGACTATATAAAAATACAAAACTTTTCAAATCTTCCGTAAACATTTATGTAAGAGGAGGTTCAATTAAATTGAATGTACTAGTGGCATAGGCGCCACGGTGCTGGGGTTGGCGGTTGTTGGCTGAAGCGTTCCAAAAAAAGTTTCCAACTGCCCAAATAGGTCCCTGAAAATGGGAATGACTTTGCCTATGCCATTGATTACAGCAGGCGCTAAGGGCTGTATGTAAGGATAAACAACAGAAGACGCCACAGTTACTGTTGAAATAAGATGTAATTGAACAGCGTAAAATAAAAATATGCTGATAAAAATGCTGTACAGTAGGGCATATAAAATAATTCCGGCCAAACGATTTACCCATCCCAATAATACCAGCTCTATTGATTTTTGTATGAGTTTGGCACCCAGGTTTATAAGGATCACCACAGCAATAAAAACCAATAAAAAAGAAATGGCTGGCAACCATTTCCCAGCATTGGGTAAATGCTCCGAAATTTTGCCAGCCACAACTGCTGATAATTTCATGGCTGCCGCCAGCCCCACTATAAAGCCCAAAACAGAAAAGAGTGCGATGATGAACCCTTTACTGTAGCCTTTTATGAGCGCCAACAATATGCACAATAAATAGAGGATGTCTATGATCATGATTGGTTGTTATCCCAACAATTCTTTTACCAACGCACTGATGGTTTTGCCATCCGCTTTGCCTGCTAACTGTTTGCTTGCAATACCCATTACTTTGCCGAGATCCGCCGCACTACTGGCTCCGGTTTCGGCAATGATAGCGGCCAAGGCAGTTTTAATTTCTTCGTTTGATAATTGTTTTGGCAAAAACTTTTCAATCACTTCCATTTCCTCTTTCTCTTTGTTAGCCAAATCTTCCCTTCCCTGTTGGGTAAAAATTTCAAAAGAATCTTTGCGCTGTTTCATCATCTTCTGTAAAAACTTCTGTTCGGTAGCCTCGTCTATTTCTCCTTTGGCACCTGGATCTGTTTTTGCTTTAATGATCTCCGCTTTAATGGCACGCAGGCTTCTTAATACCCCTTCGTTTTTGGCTTTCATGGCGTCTTTCATTTCGTCCATCACTTGTAGTTCTAATGACATTATTTGTAGTTTAGTAGATGTAAAATAGTATTTTATTATGCTTATAAGTGCAGATTGGCTTTGTAGCTGATTTGCAATTTTTGTCGTTATCCTCCCTGTTCCTTTATTTGGATTTCCCTGAATTTTTCAAAAAATTGTTTGGCAAATGCTTTTAGCTCATCGCTCAGTTCTTGTTGGTTGGTAGAACGGTTAAAAGAATCGGCCATGCCCATCAGCATTTGGTAGTAAAAGTCACCCATTTCATCTATCATCATGTCTTTGGTCCAAAGGTCTATGCGGAGCGCCGTTTTATCGGCAGCGTCCCAGAAAGCGATGCTCATGGCTTTGGCTTTTTGCGACATATCTGCGCTGCTATCTGTTGCCTGCCAGTTGATTTGCTCCGGAATCTTATTGGGGTCTAATAATACATCTATTTTAATGGTAGACTGTTTCATGTTTTCGAAAATTTAAGCTGCAAAGGTAAAAAGTAATGGGGGTTAATGGTAAACCTATCCGGAAATTGTTTGGGCAAATAAGCGACTGTTGTTGTCATTCTGGTATCCTTGCAGCCATGTTTGTCCAGCTTTAAAGTATTTGTTTTTCACATCTTCATCTTTATAAAGGAGCATCATAGCGTCGGCAAGGGCCTGCTGGCAATCGTCTACATACAGCACTGCATCTCCCAGTACCTGCTGGTTGGTGTCTATATTGGGTACAATGGCAACCGTTCCCGCTTTGATGCAGTGCATAGGAGCCAAATCGCTCAATACATCTGACTGTAAAAAAATACCCGCAAATGCTGCTCCAGCAATGGCGGCCTCTATAGCCACATCACCTGCTTTGTGAAGGTGCACATCGTTTCGGTATTTGTACAAATGAAAATCTTTTACAGGTTCCTCCTGGGTAGATTGTAAAATAACCAGTTGCAAACTCGATTTCATTCGTTTTTTAAACAATGAAAACGCTTTTAACAACAAGATCATGTGAGGTTGCGTGTACATGTTCTGGTAACAATAAAAGTATTCAATATCGTTGCTGTACAAATTCAATACACTGTCTCGTTGTTCCCACAACATCGGCGCAAAAGATTCTTGTAATAAAGGACGTAGTACCGTTGTTTTTTGACTGACTACTGGATGTGCTTTTTTAATTTGTGCTGCCACCCATTCGTTTACAGCAATAATGCCAGTAGCCTGCTGGATAAATTTTGCAAAATTTTTCTGCTGGTAACGCAGGTAAATTCCGTTGGGCGATTTTTTACCACCCACAAAAAATTCACTGCGAATTACCATCAACTGTGGCACAATAGATCTACTACTCAATACATGATGCTCTGTAACAAATAAATCTATTTTTTCTTTTCTTAACAGGATGGGTAATTTGAACTGGTACCAATAATGCAACAACAAACTGTTTTTGATGTTGGGTTTCACCCTCAACAAGGAACAATTAACAGATAAATAGGGTGGGATCGGCATTTTAATGCTGTGAAAAATTACCCAACGGTGCTGAGGTAAATCATGGGCCATCTGTTGAATATGAGGCCATAAAAAGGAAGTAGACAATGCGTCAGCGTCTATGTGCACAGCGATGTTCATGTTACAAAAATAACCAGAGTAAACTGCTTCTCTTCAATTATTTAAGCAATTTCATTTTCACCGACTCAATGCGTGTGTCGCTTACATTCAAAATATCAAACTGGTAGCTGCCTATGATGATACGGTCTTTTTGCTGTGGAATAGATTCGTTGTTTTGAATGATGAAGCCCGATAGTGTTTCTGCATTTTCATCTTCTGGAAATTCTAGGCCATATTTTTCTGTGATGTAATCCAACTCTAATCTTCCGCTGAATAGGTATTCGTTGCTGGACAGTTGTTTGTTTACGAGTTCATCTACTTCGTCGTATTCATCCTGAATTTCGCCAAAAATTTCTTCCAATAAATCTTCCATGGTCACAATACCTGCAGTGCCTCCAAACTCATCTATTACCCAAGCGATGGTTTTGCGTTCCTTGGTAAATTTATCCATCAAGGCCGTTACGTTCATGCTTCCGGGCACCGTAGGTATTGGCAATAAAATGTCGGTGATGGTTGTAGGATTTTTAAACAAATCGAGCTGGTGAATGTAACCTGTAATATTGTCAATGTCTCCATCATACACCACCAATTTACTTAACCGCGTTTCTACAAACGTATTAATTAACTCATCGATGCTGCTATTTTGAGGAATGCTTACAATTTCTTTACGGGGCACCAAACACTCGCGCAGTTTTGTTTCACTGATAGACAGTGCATTTTCAAACAATTCTTTGTTGATGTCGGAGTTATCGTCTTCGTTGTAATTTTTATTTTGCTGTATAAAATGTTCAAGGTCAATTTTACTGAACACCTCTTTTTTATCGGATAGTTTTACATTGAAAAAATGGCGGAGAATCCATTCAGAAAAATGAATAAATACACCGGAAATACCCACAAACAACCAGGAAAAAATCCGAGCAAAATAACTGATTATAGGGTTTTGTAGCGCTACGTTGCTTCTCGCCTGAAAAAAAGCCCTGCTAAAAACAATCAGTACTAAAATGATAATGGTACTAAGTGTAATTTCAATGAGCAAACCAACATAATCTACGCCTAAGCCTGTAGTTGCAGAAGCGGCTGTAGATCGCACGTTCAATATTTTTTTTATCCAATCCCACACGGGACCCAGCATTTCTTCTACCAACAAACCATATATCACCAATACAATATTGATGGCTACTAAAATGGTGCCGATGAAGCGGGTGGGCTGTTCAGAAAAATTGCCCCAGGTTCTTCCGCTGTAAGTGCCTTGCTTTTTGCTGAGTTCAATAGACAGTTTATTGGCCGAAATAAACGCCACTTCTATGCCTGCAAAAAAGCAGATCAACACAACAGATAGTACAAATATTGAAAGCAGTATGGGATACTCCATATATTAAAAATAAGAAATTTAACTCAATCGTTTTTAATACTTTGTACGGCAGGGGTTTCCAAAAAATGTTTCACTAGGTTTTCTGCATCAAAACAAGCCCTTTCTAGATCGTCGTTGATGATGACTTCGTCGAAGTGGGTTTTAAAAGATATTTCGTAAGATGCTTTGCTCACTCTGTCGGTAAGTGTTTCTGTGGTTTCGGTGCCCCTACTCATCAATCTTTTTTTCAACTCCTCTACACTCGGGGGTTCAATAAAGATACTAAGCGTGTTAATTGGATACTGTTTTTGAACGTGGATGGCACCTTTCACATCAATATCCAGTACAGGCACCTGGCCATTGCTCCATATCCTTTCCAGTTCCGATTTTAAAGTGCCGTAGTATTTGCCTTCGTACACCATTTCCCATTCTGCAAATGCCTTTTCTTTTATTTTGTGTTGGAAGGATTCTTCATCCATAAAATAATAATCAACCCCTTCTTTTTCATTCAACCTTGGGGAACGTGTGGCTGCTGAAATAGAAAATGCCAGCTGCGGAAAACGTTGCATCAGGTATTTGGTGATAGATGTTTTGCCAGCACCCGATGGGGCAGTAATAATGAGGATTTTGTGGTAGGCTGTACTCATGTGCAAAGAAAAGTAAAATTTAGCATTTAAGGCTGCCTGGCTTTTAATTTAACCGCTGCATTTTAATAGTGCCCCGCTGCTTTATTCAAATAATACCGATTGGACAAACAATATAGTCCAATATCGGCTATCGCCTCATTGTACTATTTGTTTGATACCATCGGCATTTACCACTGCAAGATTTATAAAATATTGGCATATTCTATAAATCACATTGGTATAATATGTGATGATGGCTATTGTGCGAAATTGTATCCACACTGGCATCATAATTGAAAACAACCTATCAAAAAAAGGCGCATGAAAATTAGTACAAAGACCATCTTGGGCATTGCAGCCATAACAGCCCTCGGCATTGCATTTATGTTAGGTACAAAAAAATTAAAAAAAATTAACCTCGATCAAATTGCTGATGAAGGCTATGAAACTGCACATGATATTTTGTATCCCAAACAATTCAGCGGCGAAAATAAATTACGCTACGGGCCAGTATTGCCAGAGTAGTACTGAATGATGGTTATTTAAATATTTCATTCAACAACCCTGCAAGCCTTACGCCTGCTTTTAGCATCTGCTCTTCTGCAACGGCTTTGTATTTGAAATTGTACTGATAACCCAATTTTTCTTCCGGCACTTTTACATCGGCATAAATTTTTTCTGCAATCAAATAAGAATCGTAGAACCAAAAAGACACTTTCTCTTGTTGCCATACTTTACGCTCGTCTTTTGACACAAAATTGATGGCTTTTGCATATTCTGTGTAGCTAAGGTTTTGAGCGCTAATCAATTCAGTATCCCACACTTGGTGTAGGTTCTTGGGCTCGTTGAACCACAATACCCTTACCTTGTTTCCTCCCTGGTCCTCCAGGCGGCCTACATGCAGCGGCTGGTGAACATCGCCCACCAAATGAATCAACATTCGCAGGTATAAAATTTTATCGGACGAGGGCAATTCTTTTTTCTTCAACTCATTGCTAAGGAAGATGATTTTGGTGTACGCATTGGAAGCTGTATCGGCTTCTAGCAGTTGAATTACTTCCTGTTCCGTTTTCCCGGAAATAATGTTTACATAATGCCAGTTCGATAAATAATTGTAGGCAGGGTCAGATTTAATAAAGTCGGCCCAATTGCTGCTCATGGCTACAGATTCATTTCCTAAAATAGCTGCAATTCCTTTTCTGGCTTTTTTAGTAAGGTACTGATTGGCAATTTCACCCACAATACGGTGGCCCAACATTCCCCATGCCATCGACTGTATGGGCAGATACACAACAAACATCAAGGCCAGCAAACGGGCAAGAATCACCTTTTTCATATTTATTTTTATTTTGAGTAACCCTTCTACCAAATGAACTATCTATAGCTACAAGCAACCAAATTATTGATGAGGTTTGCCTTATTTTAAATTTTTGTAGTACTTCGCATTATGAAACAAGAAAAGATCATCCGATAAAACAAGATGACGCAATTTCAATTAAAATATTAAGAAGACAACCTTTGTTTTATTTTAAAATCGGTTTTTCTTAGGATATTGGATTTTAGACGGGGCTGGATTTCTATCCTGACCCTTTTTTTTGTTTTTTAGTAAGTGGGGGTCATGTCTTCATCTACACATATAATAAAATCTGCCTTCCCTTTATTTTCTACCAACAACTTTTTTAAATCTGCCTGCAACACCGTAGAGATAGTAGCTCGTTTCAATTGAGGTTGCTGCTGTTGGATGTACCATCCGATGCCCTCATCATTGTCAGAATGGTAGGAGCCGTTGTAATGGATAGACAGGGCGCCGACTGTATGATATTTCATTATAAAATATGCCATGGTTGCATCTTTGATGGCTTGTGCTTTTGGGAAATTGCCAGCATTGGCATGTCCGGGCATCATTTCCAGCATGTTTTTGTAACCAGGTAATGTAGAATCATAAGCAATGGGAAGGGGTGCCATCCAAGATTTTTCAAGCGCCGACAAAGTATCCAGTGCATTAAAACCTCCCCGAGAAACCATTGAGGCATATTTACGAGGTACATTGGTAGCAACAAAGGTTAGTTGTTTGGCTTTGGCATAATTCACCAAGGGTGCATAGTCTGTTTTGTAATTGTTCCAGAGGCGGGCGCTGCTGTCTAGCCCTTTTGCAGTAATTTTTCCTTGGAGATAGGCATCCAGGGCCGGCTGGTTGTCGTGCTCAAACATTTCTGCACCCAATACCAATTGCCTGCTTTCGCCCAGCTCTTTGGTGATTTCTAATTGCAGCCAATGCACAATTGGATTGTTGTGGTATTCGCCAAAAAGCAACACATCTGACTTTTTCAAAGACTGCATCATTTTTTTGTGCGATACTTTTTTACCCTTTGCATTAAAAATTACATAGGCAGGTTTAACCTGTGCAAACAAATTTCCAATGCTGATAAACATACACAGGATCCATAAATGTTTTTTCATATTTTTTTGGTTGATTTTTTAAAATGTACACCCGGCACTTCGGTAATAAGGTCTTCTCCATAAACCGATGCAGGTGTTTGATAGCCCGTTTTAAAATTACCTGCCAACACTTTGTTTACAATGATCAATGCTGCATGGGCGGTGATGGTATAGCCCTCGGGGCCACAAAGTGAAGCGGTAACAACTGTGCCATTTTGATTGGTGGCCCTGCCCCACACCATACCAATGGCTGCGGCCCTTTGCTGTTGGGATGGACCCGCTGGTAACGATTTAATTTTTTTTCGGATGATGTTTCTTACAAAAGTAGTACGCAGCAACCAGTTAAAAACGCCTTGAAGCTTGAGTAAATTATAAACTTTTTTAGAAACACCTGTATAGGTCTTGATGTTAGGAACCCCTGTAGTAAAATGGGCGGTTGATACATCTCCCCATGGAATGTTCATGACAAACATTTCCTTTACAGGCAAATGTTCGCCTCTGTAAAAAGGCACCATCATTACTTCGGCACCGAGTGGCGTTCGTACAATATTTCCATTTTTTCTAATAGCCCCGCCTTCTCCAATTTTACTAGCCATGGTGATGGCGGTGCCGTGAGAGAGTGCGCCACCCAAGGTGGCAAAAGCCAGTTGCAACTCTGTCATATCTGGCAATTGCCCGTGCAGGTGTTTTGCAATACAGTCGGTAGGCACTACATCGAAACCTACGCCTGGCATCAGCATGATACCGGCTTGTTTGGCTTCCGCATCCAGCAATTTAATTTTTTCGAACACAGAAATGTCTCCATTGATATCGAGATAATGTGTTTTGGTTTTCATACATGCTTTTAGCATGGCGTCGGCCGTTTCACTGAATGGACCCGCTGCATGCAGTACCAATTTTACTCCCCTGAGGGTTTCTAACAAAATGTCTTCCTGCTCCAATGCAAATATTTTATAGGGCAGCTGTAACCCTTCGGCCATTGCTTTGATGTCTGCCTCTTTTCTTCCTGCCAAAATAAGTTGTACGCCATAATTAGAAGCCAGGTCTGCAATCAACCGCCCGGTATACCCATTGGCCCCATATAATAAAACATTTGCTGTCATTTTTATCATTTTAATGTTGAAGCAAGTACTCCTCTTCCCATTTCTTGAAAACAAGGATACTGCTGTATAATGGTTTTTCTTTTTTGAATGGCCCAACTCCCTTCTCGCGAGGATAGGGCGCTATCCTTCAAATAATTTAATGAATATTTGTTTTACAGTTTCGTAACTGTTGAGTGGCCCTTTTTGTTCATTTGTATTTGCTTAATGTATTGAACCTACAATGTAAGAAAAATATAATGCAGGGTCTGTTATAATTGCATTTGAAAATAAAGGATCGTTTCGTTCCTTTGCTAAATAGGGCTTGCTCAATAACTCAGCCTAGGCACTATTTTAAAAAAGGTTACCCAATTGCAGTTACCTATAAATTTCACTCCGACTGTTTTGAGCATA
>JBIIPY010000043.1:0-21413 GCA_044342365.1 Ferruginibacter sp.
AACCAATGATCCTGTTTATCCTCCAGCCCCTGTACCTGCACAAAACATTGTGGCTGCAGAATATTTTATTAATACAGATCCTGGTGCAGGAAACGGAACGACCATACCGGTTACGGCAGCTTTGGATATTAATAATATGGCGGCGGCTGTAAATACATCCGGCCTTTTGCCCGCTACTACCAATTGGTTATTCCTGCGTACAAAAAATATTGAAGGCCGATGGAGTATCGCTAACGTAAAACAATTTACGGTAGACATTACCAATGATCCTGTTTATCCTCCGGCCCCTATAGCTGCGCAAAACGTTGTGGCTGCAGAATATTTTATTAATACAGATCCTGGTGTTGGTAACGGTACTAACATTCCTGTTTCGGCAGCCCTGGATATCAGCAATGTTGCTGTAATTGTAAATACCGCCAGCCTTACAGCAGCCACAACAAATCATCTATTTCTTCGTACCAAAAATAATGAAGGCCGATGGAGCATCACTAGCGTAAAACAATTTTCGGTAGACATTACCAATGATCCTGTTTATCCTCCAGCCCCTGTAGCTGCACAAAACGCTGTGACTGCAGAATATTTTATTGATACCGATCCCGGACATGGCAGCGGTACAACGATTAATTTAACAGCTGCTACCGACATCCCTAATATTGCAGCAACTGTTGCGGTGAACGGGCTAAGCAATGGCCAGCACAGGTTATTTATCAGGAGCAAAAACAACGAAGGAAAATGGAGCATCAGCAATGTGGCTTCGTTCTATACAGACCTCCTTAGTTTATCTGCAGACAGTCTTTTGTTTGGAAACGTTCCAATAAACACAACCATTTCTAAAAACTTAATTATAACCAATAACAGCAATGTTAGTCAGACCATTAATGCGGTAACAATAGCAGCGCCTTACAGCAGCAATTTTACGGGTGTAAGAACCATCCCTGCAGGTGCAAAAGATACCATACGTGTAGACTTCACACCTACCATAGCAGGTTTGTACATACAGGGAATACAATTGCAAACATCCGCAGGAAATTATAGTGCAGGGTTAAGAGGCACAGGGGTTACACAGGTTCCGTCATGGACCATAAGCCCAGCCAGCGGATACAACTACGGCAATATACCTCTTGGTACTCCATTTAACGGTGCGTTTAACATTCAAAATACAGGCAATGTTCCTGTTACGCTGAGTAATGTTTCTACCACAGACGCGGCTTTTGTAGCCAGCTACACTCTAGGTGCTGTGATACCAGTGAATGGGAACCTGAATATATTTGTTATGTTTACCCCTACCCTTGTACAACCTTATAGTGGCTTGTTGAAAATTGAATCTTCAACAGCAGGCGTGGGCTTTGTAACAACCGTTTTATCTGGTAATGGCTACAATCCCGGAGCGCCTCCAGTGCTACAGTTTGTACCTGGCTCTCCGTATAACGCTGCAACAGGCGTGAATCCTGCAGCCGGTCAAGCTGGAGATTTTACCTATAAAATTCTGTATAAGTCGGCCAATAACAGGGCACCCCAAACAGGTTCACCAAGGGTGGCCATCGATTTAAATGGTGACCAAGATTTTACAGACCTTAACGAAGGAATCTATGCGATGATTAAAGAAACTGCGGGCACAGATTACGTGAATGGTATTGTATATGCTTATACCTACACACATCTTAATAATACCAGCACCGCAGGATATAAATTTTCTGCAACAGATGATAACGGCAACGCTGCCACTACCATCAATACAAATTATGTAAGTGGCCCCATTATCACCAATCAGCAACTTGACCTAAGGATTTTTGCAAACGATATTACATTCAGCAAAAACAATCCTTTGCCCAACGAAACATTTACCGTGTTTGCAAAGGTGAGCAACAGCACCGCTTTGCCCGCCACCAACATACCCGTTAAGTTTTACAGGGATACAATCCTGATTGGAAGCGATATTATACCAGCGGTGAATGCATTCTCCAATGCAACCATCAGCCGTACCTTATCATTTGCTGCAGAAGGTTTTTATCCCATTAAAGTTTGGATAGACAGTAGCAATACATTGACTGATATTAACCCACTGAACAACTATGCCATACGGCCGGTTATTGTAGGCTCACCGAATTTGCCGGGTGGTATTGTGGTAACGACCACTGCAAGTGCGCAACAATGCCCTCAGGTAAAAGTATTGATATCTGGTTATGCTAACTATTATGGAACAGGCAGTGCTTCTGTTGTAGCTGGTGCAGAAGTCACCATCAATACCGGCACTCAATTAATTACCACTACTACCAATTCAGGCGGTTACTATAGTTACCTGCTTACTGGTGTAACATGCGGCAGCAATTTTACTTATAATGTTAGTGTTACCGATTTCACCTTTACAAGTAGTTTGGTTACCAACTCCATCCCATTACCATGTCCTCCAGCCAATGCATGTGTGCCCGCCCCCTCCATGGGTGGTGCCTTTGCCATAGCCAGCAGTAACCCCTGCGCAAATATTGCAGGAAGCAACACCACAGTTACGATGCGCCTTCAGTACAGGCAAAGAAACCTCGCCAATTTCTGGAATGGATTTGATCAGATTATTAAAGACACGCTTAAAATATTTCAGGATGGGGTATTGATACAAACCATACCGAGTGCAGATTACTCGAATGGCCCTGGTGCAGAAGTAAACTTTCCTGTATTTATTCCATTGGCATCTACCACGGCCACGGTTATTTCGGCGGAGCTAAAATATACTTATATAGAATATTTGCAAATACCCAGCTCACTGTACGAAGGTAATTTTCACCCAATGCTGCATACTACCAGTGTAACCATTAACCCGGTAGCCAGCCAGCCTGATCTTACCATTCAGAATTTTGTACAAACAAGCTTTACTTCGTTTAGCTTTAATGATGCGAATATTAAATGTGTGCCTGCAGGTGCGCATGTAGTAAAAGTATTTGATTCTATTCCGGGCGGCTCACTAACTTTGATTGATACCAGGAACATTTCATCATTGGGAGCTGGCGCAACCACAGCTATCAACTACAGCGATCCTGCCATCAGTTCCGGATTACATTTTATCAGGGTAATAACAGATTTTGATGGAACCGTTTCAGAAACCAATGAAGCCAACAACGTTTTCACATTTACCATCGTTGTTCCTCCATCAGAATTAACTGTTACAAAACTTACTACTTCTCCTACTAATTTAAACATTGGCAGCACTACAAGATTTACTGCTACGGTAAATAATACAGGAAGGCGTGCAGGTTCTTTTACGGTAAGGTTTGAAGCAGCTGGCGTACAGTTAGGAGCTTTAAAAACTGTTACTTTCCTGAATGAAAACAGCAGTGTGGATGTAATATCTGAATCTTACACGGTTACAAATGCAAGCAGCAGTTGTGGTGTACTTGTGAGAGCTACAGCAGATTTTGGTGCAACCATAACAGAGTCAAACGAGTTGAACAATGACCGTGCAATAACATTAGGTGTAGATCTTGCTCCTTACCAGCTAAGCAGCGAAGTAGGTTCCCCGTCAAACCCAGCGGTAGTAAGAGTTTTTACTACCAACCAATTTTACCCGGCGGTTAGAAACATAGGAAACAGGGATGCCCATGATGTAACGGTAAGATTTGCATTGAACGGAAATTGGATAGGCGCCGACACAGTGGGTTACATAAAAGCAGGGGAAATCTTTGCAGGCCGTGCCTCCTTCACACAAATATTTACGGTGGCAGGCAACTATGTAGTTCGGGTAACTGCTGATACATCAAATACAATTTGCGAAAACAGTGAAGCCAATAACCAAGGTGATTTCCACATCCGGGTGGTTGACAGCAAACCCGACCTAGAAGTGTTGTCCCAATATATTTCACCAAGCAGCCTGAATCCAAATATCGGGCAAACCATAACGCTGGTGGGCACGGTAAAAAATATGGGAGGAAATGTTACAACTGCAAGCGTGCTCAGGTTCTTAGTAGATAATATACAATTAGGAGCAGATATTCCCATTAATGCATTGCTGCCTGGCAGAGACACTACTGTAGCTGCAACAGCCAACTATTCGTCCATTATACCAGGTGTGAAAGTGATGCGGTTGATAGCTGACCCACTCAACGTTATTGTAGAAGAAAGAGAAGACAACAACGAAGCTACGCGCGCCATGATTGTGGGTGATGCACCCGACTTTGGACGCTTTGTGGCTGGAGCCATCGGCTTTAATCCGGGCGGCTTTGGAGTAGATGATAGCGTAGATGTGAAATTTACCCTCAAAAACTTTGGACCACAACCCGGCGGTGCTTGGGTTAAATTCCTCATCACAGACACCTTGTTTAATGTACTAGAAGCAGACAGTGTACAATTCAATTTGAATGATGGCGATTCTGTCACCTTACAAAGAAGGATGTTGTTCACTACCAATGAAGGTTATGTAACTACTCAAATTCTCAACAGCAATCCAATTGAATTTGATCTGTTGAATAATTTTGATACGCTCAGATTTACCACCATTGCTAAGTTGCAAAATGCTGTCAGCATCAATGGAAACCTTGACATGAGCGCAGCCGCACCAGAAGAACTACACGGCTGGATAGGAGGAAAAATTGTGTTGGGTGATTTCGATCTTACCGTTAATGGAGTGATCCTCAACTTTGATACAACGAGGTTTGTTGTAACCAATGGAACTGGTAAACTGAAGTTGGTGAATAACCTTCCAGAAAATATTTATCCTGTAGGGACAGACATCAACAACTTTAATTTTGTTCAACTCAACAACAGTGGTACGGCAGATAACTTTAGTGTACGTGTAAGAGATTTTACACTTAGAAATGGTAACAGTGGTGATACCGTGTTAATTGCAAACGTAGACAGAACCTGGTTCATAGAAGAAACAGTGCCGGGCGGAAGCATTGCAACAGCTACGTTCTTTTGGAGTACATCAGATGAGCTGCCAGGGTTCGATAGAACAGTTTGCCGCACTGCACACTACACCAATGTTTGGGAACTCGGCAGTATTGGAAACGCTACGCTCCTTGCTAATGGGCAGTACTCTAAAACGCAGGCAGGCTTTACTAATTTTTCACCTTTTACGGTTACCAGCGGAAATGGCACCGCACTTCCAGTAAGGTTAATTTCTTTCAATGCTATCAGTAGAAGTAAAGATGTATTGCTGCAATGGCAAACCAGCAACGAAATAAATGCATCCAAATTTGAAGTGGAAAGAAGCAGGGATGCCAACAGCTTTACGAGTATTGGAACTTTGCCAGCCAACAATACACCCGGTAATCATAATTATCAATTAGTAGATGTATTACCACTGAATGGCAATGGTTTTTACAGATTAAAAATGATAGACATCGATGGAAGTTTTGTTTACAGCGATATAATAAATGTGAACAGATCAGCTATAAACAGTGGATTTACAGTATATCCGAATCCAGCTACTAACTATACCAATTTGTATTTCAACAATACTGCGTCGCCCAAAACAATGCAATTGTTTGACGCAAATGGCAGACTCATCCAGCAAATACAAATACCTCGTGGTCAACAAATATTTAAACTGAATACTGCAGATTTAGCATCGGGCTGGTATGGCATACAACTGATGGAAGATGGCAAAATATATTCTATAAAACTGATAAAATAATCGTTATGAAAAAAAAAATAAAATTGATTTTTATGCTAGTCAGCAGCATAGTATGCTGCCATGCTACAGAAGCCCAGCTTCTAAAAAAACTAAAAGAAAAAGCAGAAAAATCGCTGGATGGAAAGAATAGCAGTACTGCAAGTAGCTCCCCAATTAGCAATTCTTCAACAGATGAAAATACCTCGAATGATATAACGACAAACTCCTCAAAAAAAGTGACTGAACCCAGTAAGGCGCCCAGCAATGGGCAACTTGTTTTTTCGCTAGAAGAGGGAGAGCGACTATTCTACGATGAGTCACGCATTGTGGTATTGAACAATGCGCTGCAATATTCATTTATAACCTACTCAAAAAAATATGAGTATTTTCTAATTGAAAATGGAAAAAGAACGGGTCCCTTCAAAACAAGCCCCATTAAAAGTTTACAAGAAAGCGAGGACGAAAATACATTGATGGATGATGAGGAAATCAATTTTGGAGGTGGACAAAGCGATCCTGTTGCAGTAAAGTATAGCAAAACAATTGGTGGAAAACTATACATCGTTTTTAATGGCAAAAATTTTGGTCCTTATGATCATGTTTCAAAAATGATTGTATCGCCCGATCAAAAATATTTTTTTGCATTGGTTACCATTGGAGGAGATATCGAGATGACAGCAAAAATGGGAATGGGAAAAAGTTTTATGGTAAACGACGGTACACTAAAATTACAAGCCGGTACCAGTAGTACGTCTATACCTATGAGATTAATGGTGAGCGAAAATTTCAAACATTGTATGTCGATCGTTATGAACCAGGCAGATCAACAAATGTTACTATCCACATCTGCAGGAAAAACAACCTCAACCAGTATGGCCGATATGTTGGCCAGCGAGAATAGTATTTTATTGGTAAGCGATAAAGGTGATATTATAAACGTGCCTTCTCAAAGTCCCACCCAAATTTTAGTAAACGGTGAAGAAGCTGCTTCTTTTAAAGTGCCCATAAAATCGGCTTCCAGACTGTTCATTCAGCCTGATATAAAAAAAACGGTGTACTATGAGGGGGGTAAATTGTACAAAGCCGATGGTACAGAAGAAAACATGAGTGGAGTGGTTTTTCCAAAAGTGCTCAGCCTAAACAATGAAACTGCGATGTATTACTATAAAATTCATACAAATGCCAGCGGTACAAAAGATGTTTATTTATGTAAGACCGTTTTATAAAATTGCAATGGCAACAGTGATTATTGTTGGGTTAAGCTTGCTGGTTCTTTTTGCGAAAGAGAAATATTCAAATGTCGATTTTGGAGACAGTTTTGAAAAAAAATCGAAGTTGGCTATTCTAAAACTAGATGAATTAGCACTCAATTTTGATCTCTGCTCCAGCCTTTGTAATGTTGACCCTGTATTTATGCAGAGCATTGTTTTCCCCGAAATTATGCGGTATAACAGTCTTAAAGATGATGTTGAAACAGAAAGTTTGCGCACTTTGTATGTGCAGTTGGGCGAAGAATATGCCGATTTCTCCATTGGTATTTTTCAGATGAAACCCAGCTTTGCTGCACAAGTTGAAACAAAAAGTAAACAAATGCTTCCTGCAGCATTACAACAAGAATTAGAGTTAACTTATGAAACTACTAATCTGACAACCATCAGAAAAATAAGAGTGGAACGATTACAGGATGAAGAATGGCAACTCATTTACCTCACCGCTTTTGTGAGCATCTGCAATAAACTCTATAGCCAACACAATTTTACATCTGATATCGAAAAATTGCAATGGTATGCTACGATTTACAATGCTGGGTTTGATAAATCAACCACTTACATCAAAGAAAAAATAGCAAGGCATCATTTTTATCTGTCCCAAGATATGCCTGGTAAAAAATTTCAGTATGCCGCTTTGGCCAGCTGGTATTACAACAAATCATCGCCATGATACCCATTCAAATTAAATAACTTTACCGCTCAATTAAGTTTACATTCATGGCAGGCAAAAATTTTACCGAACTCCGCATTGTTTTTATGGGAACCCCAGCTTTTGCAGTAGCCTCGTTAGATGCATTGGTAAAAGCAGGCTGTAACGTTGTGGGTGTTGTTACGGCACCCGATAAGCCAGGGGGTAGAGGAATGATGTTGCAACAAAGTGCTGTAAAACAATACGCTGTAGCGCATGATCTCAAAGTTTTACAACCTGAAAAATTAAAAAACACAGATTTCATTAATGAGTTGCGTACACTGCAGGCCGATCTTCAAATAGTAGTAGCTTTTAGAATGTTGCCAGAAGTAGTGTGGGATATGCCAAAGATGGGCTCTGTAAATTTGCATGGAAGTTTATTGCCACAATACAGGGGTGCCGCACCCATTAACTGGGCGGTGATCAATGGAGAAAAAGAAACCGGTGTTACTACGTTTAAACTACAGCATGAAATAGATACCGGAGATATTTTATTACAGGAATCTTTTCCGATTGCAGATGACGACAATGTATCAATAGTGCATGATCGCATGATGGAACTGGGAGCCGCAGTTTTGGTAAAAACGGTAAAGGGATTGGCAGATGGAAGCATTCAGGAAAAACCACAAATATTTGCCGATAATGCATCAGGAGAATCTTTGAAACACGCGCCTAAAATTTTTACCGAAACCTGCGAAATAAAATTTAATCAAACAACAGAAGCAGTATACAATTTCATTCGTGGCTTATCGCCCTACCCTGCCGCCTTCACATTTTTGCACGGCAAAAAATTAAAAATTTACACCGCTCAAAAAATTATTGGGAATACAATTCCCTCACCAGGCACGCTGCATTCCGATGAAAAAACCTTTTTACATATCGCTTGTACAGATGGTTCTATTGCAGTGTTGGATTTGCAATTGGAAGGAAAGAAGAGAATGCCCGTTGCCGATTTCTTAAGAGGTTATCGATTTCCTGATTCGAAACAATCATAATACTATACTCATCATTTTTCGAAATGTAGATCGCATAAAAAAGGCTCCACAAATGGAGCCTTAACTAATTTTATGATGATGATCAATAGGCTATTTCACAATCAAAGCTGGTACCAGTAACACCCAACTCCGCAGCTGCAGCTGAACTCACTTGTATAACCAATGAAGTATTTTGAGTCAGGCTCGGCATCAGATCCAACACTTTTGCATACACCACTTTATTAGTACCCTTATGGGTAATTTTTACAAAAGAGCCCGCTGGCGCAGTATTGTGCAAACAATAATATTTTCCATCCTCCCAGCCACTCATACTTTTAAAAATTCCAGCAGTGCCCTCCTCTTTGTTGTTTTGTTCGGTAGCCGCTTGTTTTGTAAAATATGATTTAAAGAATCCACCATCAAACCAATTGTTTGTTTTTCGAACTGGTACTTCTTTGGGTGTTGGAGCCTCCGTTGTGGTAATGGCAGGCTTGGGTTCTTCGTTCACTTCCACTTCCTTTTTGGGTTCGGGGGCTTTCTGCGGCAGTGGTTTTTCCGCAACCCGCGCTGCGTCTTCGCTGTATCCAACAATAATATTCATACCAATACTGAGTGCATCATTGCTAAGGTTGTTCCACTTTTTGATGTCTTCAATGCTGGCATTGTACTTTTTACTAATGCCGTATAAACCTTCCTTCGGAGCCACGGTGTGGTAAATGGGTGAGGTTGCCCCAGTCATTTTTGTTGTTGGCTGTTCTTTAGCAACAGGTAATGGAGTATTGGTTTGTGCAGGCACGTCTGGCATGGGGGCTGCCTTTGAAGCAGGTGGAATTTTAATCACCTGGCCAATCGACAGTCCTTTTTCAAAATCAATATTATTGTAGGTAGCCAGGTCTCTGGGATGCACGTTATACAATCTACCTATAGAATAAAAACTTTCTTTTGCTGCAACCGTATGTGTTTGTTGAGCCGAGGCTACAAAAGGCATACTTAACAGCAACCATATCAATATACGTTTCATTTATTTCAATTAGGTGTGTTACAAAGATGCAAAAATTAGTTGGTAGATGCCTTCCTTATTTGTTAAGAATCCGCCACTCTTTGGGATAGTAATTGTTCAGCCGATTGGGAAGTATTTTAACCAGTCCAAGTGGTAATCCTCCGTATTCCAGTAGGGCCCAGCCACGAATCTGGGTATCCACTGCAATATCATTTCGCCTTAAATAATCGAGCGCAGTAGCTTCGTTTATCGGTACCCTCGGTATAACGCCTGCCGCAAATTTGCTCATCGCCCATTCATGTGAAGGAATTAATTCATTGCGAATGATACTTCCCATGTTAACACCTGCCTTTTTTATGTAAAGATTTTGCTGCAAAGTCAACACATCTTCTAACAGCACAGCTGGGATGGTCAATACATCGTCTTGAAATTTTAAAAAGCTATATGACTGATCCGGTGTGAGGTAGGCTGCTGCAACGTCCTGTTCCCTTTTACTAGCAAGTGTTGGTTTAACAGCCGCTTTTTTAAAACTCACTCTATCTAATCCTGATTCTTTTTTAAACACCGTGATAAAAAATCCCTCCCCTTTCACTTTATCTGGATAAAAGCGATAACCATAACATTGATGTTTATTAGAAATCGTTTCTACAATTCCCCAATCCTCCTTTATCGATAAGCGAATATTACTCAATGCAGCATGCTCTTTCACCCAGTCTGCAATGTCCTCGTCCTCCGCTGTAGAATAAGAACAAGTTGAATAAACAAGTACGCCACCGGGTTTCAAAGTATCCAACACATCGGCTAGGATCCTTTGCTGGCGCTGGCTACAGAGTGCCACGTTTTGTTCGCTCCATTCTGCTATAGCGTTGGGATCTTTCCTGAACAAGCCACTGCCACTGCAAGGCGCGTCTATTACAATACAGTCAAAAAAGGACGGTAACTTTTTAAAATCACGTGGATCGTTGTTGGTGACCACCACATTTGCTGCGCCCCATTTGCTTATATTTTCTACTAAAATGCCTGCACGGGTTTTAATAACTTCATTACTCACCAACAAACTATCTGGATGTAATAAGGATTGAATAAGCGTTGATTTACCTCCTGGCGCTGCACACAAATCCAATACCTTCAAGGGCTGTGTCAAATCACACGTTTGCCGCAGGGCTTGTTCTACAAACATGCTGCTCGCTTCCTGCACATAGTATGCCCCCGCATGAAACAGCGGATCGATGGTAAAAACCGGTCGTTGTTTTAAATAGTATCCATTTAAACTCCACGGAACTTTTTGGGCCAGCAAATTTTGTAAAAAAGGAATCGATGTAGGATCTTGAATTTTTGCATTATTTATTCTAACAGATACCAATAAGTCGCCGGAAGCATGCACAGCAGTAAATGTTACTTCATCAAAGCCAGTAACACCCTGTAAAGAATGAATCAATGCTGATGGTAGTACTGTTGACAAATAGAAAATTTTAATCTGGCAAAAATAAACAAGCGGATGCTATAAAAAATAGAAAGCTTGGGAAGATATTACATTTAAAGTACCCTTTCAAACAGCAACGGATGCCTGCTCCACAAAGCGATGCAGTACTTGTTCTGTTATCCATTCTTTTTACTAAAAAGAATGGATAACAGAACAAGTTCACAACAATGTTGGAGATTGTTTTGCCGCTGGCAACAAAAAGAATGAATGATAGTTACATTATATCGCCTTCACTTCTGCACACAATTCCTGTAATACTTTTTTGGCATCGCCAAACAACATAGATGTTTTGGGTTGAAAGAAGAGTTCGTTTTCGATACCGGCATATCCTGGTTTCATACTGCGTTTGTTTACGATCACCGTTTTGGCCAGCTCTACTTCTAAAATAGGCATACCATAAATAGGCGATGTTGGATCATTTTTGGCAGCTGGGTTCACCACATCATTGGCGCCCAATATCAATACCACATCTGTATTTTTAAATTCATCGTTTACCTGTTCCATCTCCTGCAATTTTTCGTAGGGCACATCTGCCTCAGCCAATAAAACGTTCATGTGGCCTGGCATACGACCAGCAACAGGGTGAATGGCGTAAGTAACTTCCACTCCTTTTTCGTTCAATATCTTTTCCAGTTCATGGCAGGCATGTTGTGCCTGCGCTACGGCTAATCCATAACCAGGAACAATGATCACTTTGTTGGCATAACTCATTACCATGGCGGTATCACTCAGTGATATTTCTTTATAGTTACCCTGTGCTCCTGTTGCACCGGCCCCTGCTGCATTTTTGTTACCACCAAAAGATCCCACCAACACATTCAACAAAGAACGATTCATGGCCTTACACATCAATATGGTGAGCAATGTACCTGCAGCACCCACCAATATACCACCTGTGAGCATTACTTTATTGTCGTACAAAAATCCGCCGAAAGCCGCAGCCACACCGGTAAAACTGTTGAGCAACGAAATAACCACGGGCATGTCTGCTCCACCGATGGGCAATACAAACAATACACCATAAAGTAATGACAAAATCAATATTACATACAATACAAAGTTTTGAGAAGGGTCTACAATGAGCCAGGCTGCACCTGCAAGTGCCACAAATAAAAACACCAGGTTTACAATGTTTTGTCCGGGAAAACTAAAATCTTTCACCTTGCCATTTAGCTTACCCCAAGCCACCATGCTTCCAGAAAAAGAAACGGCACCGATTATGAGTCCCAAAGCAATGATCAGGATTTTCCCTGCGGTTACAACAGGTTCTGATGCTGTGCTGCTTTCCGACAAATGAATGAGGTGATTGAATTCTTCGATAGAAATCAAAGCCGCGCAAGCACCACCCATTCCATTGAACAAGCTCACCATTTCTGGCATGGCCGTCATCTTTACTTTTTTTGCTGCCAATGCGCCAATAATTGAGCCGATGATCAAGCCACCAAATATCCAACCGAGGTTGTGTAATGGCAACCCATTTTCATCTTCATACAAAAAGATAGTTGCAAAAATAGCAATGGCCATACCTGCTGCTGCCACTAAGTTTCCTTTGCGTGCAGATGCAGGATTCGACAACATTTTTAATCCTATAATAAATGTAACCGAGGCTACGAGGTAACAAAGAATGAGAATATTTGCGGCCATAAAAAATTTAATGTAATTGATACAATTCCTAACTATTTATAAAATCACTTTTTCTTTTTAAACATTTCCAACATGCGGTCTGTCACCACAAAGCCACCTACCACATTCAATGTTCCCAAAATCACTGCCAAAAAACCGAGGCCCAATGCCAGGTAATTGTCTGTTGCAGCCTTGCCCATTACAATAATGGCTCCAATAATCACCACTCCATGTATGGCGTTGGCCCCACTCATGAGCGGTGTATGCAATACACTGGGTACACGCCCTATGACTTCAATGCCCACAAAAATCATTAGCACCACGATGTATATGATTTGCTGATTTTCACTGATCCAATTGAGAATTTGTTCCATGTAATATTTTTTATGTTGTGGTCAGTTGTTGTTTGCTCTGCTTCTGTTGCGTCGCACACTTGTACTTTTTTTTCTTTATTCAGCGGTTGGCATCCTACACATAATAAGATGACGAACCTGTTTATACAATACGTTCGTTGGTAATGTTCCCTTCGTGTGCTATGCAGGTTCCTTTCACCAGATCGTCTTCGAAATTCAGCTGCAGTGCCCCTTCCTTGTCTATGATGAGTTGCAGAAAGTTGAGCATATTTTTACCGTACAATTTACTGGCGTCGCTGGCCATGGCTGCGGGTAACATGCTATTGCCAATAATGCTCACTCCATGGTATTGTACCGTTTCATCATTTTTTGTTTGAGAAGTGTTGCCACCCGTTACAGCAGCAATATCTACAATTACAGAACCATTTTTCATGGCTTGCATCATTTCATCGGTGATGAGTACAGGTGCTTTTTTTCCAGGTATTTGTGCGGTGGTAATGATGATATCTGCTTTTGCCACGCTCTCGGCAATTTTTGCTTTTTGGCGAGCCATAAAATCTTCACTCTGTTCTACTGCATAACCGCCGGCTTTGCTAGCATCCGCTGCACCTTCTACTTCTACAAACTTGCCGCCCAAACTCATGACCTCTTCTTTTACTGCAGGTCGCGTATCAAACACTTCTACTACTGCACCCAATCTTTTGGCAGTGGCAATGGCTTGTAAGCCAGCTACACCTGCGCCGAGTATCAGCATTTTTGCAGGCGGAATACTTCCAGCTGCGGTCATAAACATGGGGAAATATCGAGGAAAGGTATTAGCAGCTAACAACACCGCTTTGTAACCGGCAATGTTGGCTTGGCTGCTGAGTACATCCATACTTTGAGCACGGGTGGTACGCGGCAACATATCTATGCTGAATATGGTGAACCCTTTTGCTGCCCATTCTTTCATCAAACTACCATTGTACAAAGGTTGAAACCATCCAAACAATACTTTTGATTGGCATTGTTGAATGTCGGTAAAAGAAAGTAAACCCAAGGACAAAATCAGATCTGCTTTTTGCAAGATTTCCGATCTTGAGGCAATGGATGCACCGGCATCCGTGTATTTATCATTGTTTGCAAAAGCGTGCACCCCGGCGTCTTGTTCTACCAACACCGTGGTTTTCCATTTCAGTAGTGTTGCAATATGTTCGGGTAAAAGTGATACCCTTGTTTCTGGTGCTGTTTCTTTCAGTACGCCAATTGTCATAAACAAATATATTGATTCTAAGATAGGGAAAAATTAATTGCTACGTCTAACATCGTCATTTACCCCACCCTACAACAACTAATGAGGCAAGTAGTTCATTAAAAACGAATTATAAAATGTTGTTTGGCTTTAAACCCTTTTTTAAAAAATACAATACCTATAAAAAACAAGTCGATGCTCAGCGTAACTGCCTCATGCCCTTTGATGATTTCCCAAGCTGCTTCCATTTCTGCACTCCAGTGGATATCGTCGAAAATGATCACCGTGCTTTCGTGCGACTTTGCCATTAGTTGATTAAAATAATCGAGTGTGGGTGCCTGCCGGTGATTGCCATCTACGTATGCAAAATCGAGAGCATCTAGTGTTTGTAATAGTTTGGGCAATGTGTGAGTAAAATCGCCCTGAATGAGTTGTATGTTTTGAGTGCCCAGTTGGTCGAAATTCTGTTGAGCTATTGTAGCTATGGCGGGGGCGCCTTCTAAACTATATACTGCAGCATTGGGAGCGGCCGTAGCCATGTAAGCGGTGCTGATACCAAAGGAAGTTCCCAATTCGATGATGTTGGATGGCTGGTAGGTGCGTACCATCCGGTGAAAGAGTTGTGCAAATTTTTTAGACTTTAAAGAGGAAGCAGCAATAGCGTTTATGCTTCGCTGATTGGTTTTAATGACGGTACTCCCGGCCCCAAAATCCTGTACTTCTATCAATTGATTGTTCCCCAATAATTTTTTTCTGCATTGCTCAATGTGGGAGTAAGAAGGATATTGCTGTCGATCGTTTTTGATAAACTTTATAAAATAGAATACAAATGGTGAATGTACCCCATGGCCCTTGCTGTTTGCAGCAGTAGCGTAATAGCGAAAATATTTATTTGCCAATTGAGGAATGCTGTACATGTTGCAAAAATAGGAAAGCGGAGGAAGGTATGAGCGGGGTGAATAAATCTTACTTCAACGCCCATTTTTCAAAACTATAATCAAAGGCGTGTTTTTCATCTTTTAAAAAATCTTCATTGGCCATGAGCGCCCATTTTTCTGTATCAACGGCAGGAAAAAAAGTGTCACCGTCAACATGAGTGTGCACTCGGGTGATGTATTGGCGTTGTACCATTGGCATCGCTTGTTTGTAAATTTCGCCGCCACCAATGATGAATATTTCTTTAAAATGCTGGTCGGTTGCCATTTGTACAGCTTCTTCGATACTACCCGCCACCATCACTTGATCTGCTTTCCAATTGGCATCGCGGGTAACCACAATGTTTAACCTTCCTGGCAGAGGTTTATTCACACTTTCAAAAGTTTTGCGCCCCATGATCACTACAGATGCCCAGGTGGTGTTTTTAAAAAACTTTAGATCGTTGGGCAAATGCCAGAGCAACTGGTTGTTTTTGCCGATGGCATTATTGGTACTAACTGCTACAATGAGTGCGATCATGCTACTGAAATATATAAAGAATGAGATGGTAAAATTAAGGAATTACACAGCAACCGGGGCTTTGATAGCAGGATGGCTTTGATAATTTACAAGTTCAAAATCGCTGAACTGAAATGAAAAAATATCTTTTACCTCTTTATTCAATATCATTTGTGGCAGCGGAAATGGATCTCTGCTGAGTTGAAGTTGTGCTTGTTCAAAATGATTGCTGTAAAGGTGTACATCGCCAAATGAATGAATAAATTCCCCTGGCACCATATCACATACCTGTGCAATCATGAGGGTGAGTAACGCATAAGATGCAATGTTGAAGGGAACACCTAAAAATACATCGGCGCTGCGTTGGTATAATTGACAACTCAGTTTCCTTTTGCCATTGGCATCAGGTGCTGAGGTATAAAATTGAAACAAGCAATGGCAGGGCATTAATTTCATAGCAGGTAACTCTGCCACGTTCCATGCACTGATGATGAGCCGGCGACTATCCGGATTGGTTTTCAGTTGATGAATGAGGTCTTTTACTTGGTCTACAGATTCCCCATTGGCGCCTGCCCAACTGCGCCATTGTTTACCATACACTGGCCCAAGGTTACCATCGGCATCTGCCCATTCGTCCCAGATTTTTACGTTGTGTTCTTTAAGGTAACCAATATTAGTATCGCCTTGTAAAAACCAAAGTAATTCGTGGATGATGCTTTTAAGATGCGTTTTTTTAGTGGTCACCAGTGGAAACCCATCTGCCAGGTTAAACCGCATTTGGTATCCAAATACGCTGCGAGTACCGGTTTGTGTACGGTCATTTTTATCGTCACCCGTATCTATAATGTGCTGTAGTAATTGTAAGTATTGCTGCATGTGTTGCAAGGTAGGTAAAATGATAAAAAGAGCAACAGGCAGGTGAATATCCTGTGGAAATTACGATCGTGATAAATGAAAAATAAAACAATGGATCCAGCATCCTATTTGACCCATCTGCTTCAAAATTTGTCGTAAACCCATTTTTGCATTGCAGGCGATGGCTTCTTGAACAACAGCAACAGGACATTTACAAGAGCCAGAAGTATTATCTTTGCATCGAAGAATTTCGATATGAGTAAAAAAGCAAAAGTGTTAATGGCCATGAGTGGAGGCATAGACAGCACCGTGGCGGCTTTGATGCTACACAAAGAAGGTTATGATGTAGTGGGAATTACCATGAAAACTTGGGATTATGCCACTGCTGTGGGCACAACTGGAAAAAAAGAAACAGGCTGCTGCAACCTCGATAGTTTCAACGACGCTCGTATGGCAGCCGTACAACATGGATTTCCTCATTTTATCTTAGACATCAGGGATGAGTTTGGCGACTTTGTAATTGAAAATTTTGTAGACGAATACATTGCAGGCAGAACGCCCAACCCCTGTGTGATGTGCAACACGCACATCAAATGGCGGGCATTGCTCAAAAGAGCCGATGCATTGGGTTGCGATTTTATTGCCACCGGGCATTATGCACAAGTGCACCAGCACAGCAACGGACGCTATTTTATTAGCAAGGGATTAGACGAAAGCAAAGACCAAAGCTATGCGCTATGGGGTTTGCAGCAAGATTTACTGAGCAGAACTTTGTTGCCATTGGGCACTTTTCACAAAACAGCTATCCGACAAATGGCTCATGATTTTGGCTATCCCGAATTGGCAAAGAAAAATGAGAGCTACGAAATTTGTTTTGTGCCCGACAACGACTACCGTGGTTTTCTAAAAAGAAAAGTAGAGGGCCTAGAACAAAAAGTAGCAGGAGGCAATTTTGTAGACCCCACCGGTAAAATTATCGGCAAACACAAAGGGTATCCTTTTTACACGGTTGGTCAGCGCAAAGGCCTTGATATTGCACTAGGCAAACCCGCTTTTGTAACCGAGATCATTCCAGAAACCAATACGGTGGTATTGGGAGAGGAAACCGATTTGAATCGTACGGAGATGAATGTGACCGGCATTAACTGGATGAAATTTGATGGCCTCACAGAAGGCATGGAAGCCGTTACAAAAATTAGGTATAAAGATAAAGGTGCACTTAGTCAACTGTTCACATACGAAAACGGTATCAAAGTGCGTTTTTATGAAGATGTAAAAGGCGTAGCACCAGGACAAAGCGCCGTTTTTTATGACGGAAACGATGTGATTGGGGGTGGAATCATTCAAAGAAACATGCCCGTTTTTTAACCAGAACAAGCAAACTTTCGAAAGAATAAATGTGCTGGTAAAAAAAATTACACAACTTTGTTATACGAATGCATCAAAACAGCTTTAAATACTGTCATTTTACAAATAGTAAGGGCAGCCATAATAACTGATCAAATACACATGAAAAAAATTATTCCTCTCTTCTTGCTCTCTAGTATTATTTTCCTTTTCAGCGCCTGCGAAAAAGAAACGGAAGAACTTTCTACCTCAACTATAGAGGATTACAATCCGCTCGTAGTGGGCAAATACATCAGCTATAAACTCGATTCATTGGTTTACACAAATTTTGGAACCAGTTCTACCATTAAAACCTATCAAGTGAAGCTAGCAGTTGATGCCGCCATCACTGATAATTTGGGCAGACCCTCTTACCGCATCATCCGTTACAGAAGAAATACCGCCGCACAACCGTGGGTGGCAGACAATACTTTTATGGCTACCAACACCGGTAACGGACTGGAGTTTGTAGAAAACAACCTGCGGTTTTTGAAATTGAGAACACCAATGCGAGATTTTTATTCATGGAAAGGAAATTCGTTTTTAGACACCTACTCTATTAATTCGGAAATAAAATACATGGCCGATTGGGATTACATTTATGACAGTGTAAATGTGCCATTAACCATTGGAAGTTTTAGTTTAGACAGTACTTTAAAAGTAGACCAGCGAGATGAGGTGATCGGAAATCCTTTGGACAGAAACTCTTACAGCGAAATTAATTATGGCATGGAAAAATATGCCAAAGGAATTGGAATGGTATACCGCAGATTTTTTCACAGCGAATACCAACCACCTACACCAGGCCAGGGGGGAAGAATCGTAGATGGCTCTTACGGCGTAACCATGACGATGATAGACCACAACTAACAACTATTTCAATAATATTTTAAAAAACGGATGAGCGAAAGCTGATCCGTTTTTTTTTTTTTTTTTTTATTGTAGTAATTTCGGGGCCACAACAATAATATATGGAAACAACAATCAGAGTTGCAGTAAAAGAAGATTGCACCGCCATGATGGAACTAATAAAAGAACTGGCATTGTATGAAAAAGCACCCCAGGAAGTGACGGTTTCGTTTGAGCATTTTGTAGAAAGCGGCTTTGGTCAAAACCCAGTATGGTGGGCTTTTGTAGCAGAACAAGAAGGAAAGGTAATTGGCTTTGCCCTTTATTATATTCGTTACAGTACCTGGAAAGGACAGCGATTGTACCTCGAAGATCTGTTGGTAACAGAGACGCTTCGGGGTAAAGGAATTGGAAGCTTGTTATTTGAAAGATTGATAGAAGAATGTAGGTTAAAAAAATACAGCGGCATGGTGTGGCAGGTATTGGACTGGAATGAACCAGCCATCAATTTCTACAAAAAATACAATGCCAACTTAGATCCCGAATGGGTAAATGGAAGTCTGAGTTTTGACTGATTTTGATTGATATAAAAGTAAAATGCCCGTATCTAAAAAATAGATTCTCTCTGGTAGAGGATAGAATTTGTGGGGCGTTTTTTTATAAAATGGCTGAATCAAGTAAACAGTTGAGTTCGTACTTTTGCGGGGCGTGAGCAAAGTAGCAAAAAGTACGCTGCCAAGCTCCATAAAGAACTATTGTACAAGAGTGCGACGCCAATGAAGATTCACATAGAAAAAGAGGCTCGGCTCCAAAAAAAATATTATGGCAGAAAAAATTACCATGGGCTCCAATGGCCTACTACAGGTACCCAACCATCCGATTGTTCCTTTTATTGAGGGCGACGGAATTGGTCCAGAAATTTGGATGGTAGCAGAAAAAGTGTTCAACACCGCGGTTGAAAAAGCATATGCTGGTAGCAGAAAAATTGAGTGGAAAGAAATGCTTGCTGGTGAAAAAGCGTTTAAGCTAACGGGTGAGTGGCTTCCTGCGGCCACTTTGCAAATGGCAAAAGATTACATTGTTTCTATTAAGGGCCCATTGACCACTCCTATTGGCGGTGGCATCCGATCGTTGAATGTAGCCATGCGCCAAGACCTTGATCTTTATGCGTGTGTTCGTCCGGTGAAATGGTTCAAAGGAGTACCATCACCTGTGGTGCATCCTGAGTTGGTAGACATGACCATTTTTAGAGAAAATACAGAAGATATTTATGCAGGCATTGAATGGAAAGCAGGTACACCCGAAGCCATAAAATTTGAAAAATTTTTGATAGAAGAAATGGGTGTAAAAAACATTCGTTTTCCGGGCGACTCTAGTTACGGCGTAAAACCGGTTTCTAACGAAGGCAGCAAACGATTGGTGCGTGCAGCCATTAAACATGCGTTGGATAACAATTTACCTTCTGTTACTTTGGTGCACAAAGGCAATATCATGAAATTTACGGAAGGTGCCTTTAAAAGCTGGGGTTACGAAGTGGCACGTCAAGAATTTGGCGACCAAACTTTTACATGGGATGAGTGGGATGAATTAAAAAAAGAACACGGCGAAGCACATGCCAACGAAGTACAACGCAAAGCCCTACACGAAGGCAAACTATTGGTGAAAGACATGATTGCCGATAATTTTTTACAGCAGATATTAATTGCGCCACAAGACTTTTCGGTGGTAGCCACCTTGAACTTAAATGGTGATTATATTTCCGATGCATTGGCGGCAGAAGTAGGCGGTATTGGTATTGCGCCAGGTGCCAACATTAATTACAAAACGGGTTATGCCGTATTTGAAGCAACACACGGTACAGCGCCAAAGTTTGCGGGCACAAACAGCATGAACCCTTCCTCTGTTATTTTAAGTGGCTGTATGTTACTGGAGTACATTGGTTGGAAAGAAGCGGCAGACATGATTACATCTGCATTGCAAGCCACTATTATGCGCAAAAGTGTGACCATTGATTTCTACAATTTAATGAGTGGTGCTACCCTTTTAAAAACCAGCGAATTTGGAGAAGCCATTATTAGCAATATGGGGGTGGTTACCAGCGACCATGCACAGTTGAAGAAAAGCAGTAGTTTGTAAGGTAAATCAATCAGACCCGCAGTTATTAGCAAGCCTATTGGCGACACACTAATAAAAAATGAGACGTCTAACTAAGCTAAAAGACCAATAATAAATAAAACTAAAAACTTGAAATGAAAAAAACAGCCAAATTTTTTGTAGCAATTTTATTTGTGACATTTATAAGTTGTAATGAGAACCCAAAACAAAGTAATTCGGCAAATTTCGCCGACGTTATCTACTTTGGTGGCGATATTATTACCATGGAAGGCGACAGCGCCACCTATGCAGAAGCTATTGCAGTAAAAGACGGCAAAATAGTTTTTGTCGGAAATAAGGAAGGTGCAGAAAAAATGAAAGGCGACAGCACGCAAATGAACGACCTAGCAGGCAAAACATTGTTGCCCGGTTTTATAGATAGCCATAGCCACTTATTGACCATAGCCGATGGTACGATGCAAGCAAACCTAAGCCCTGCACCGGTAGGCACAGTAGCTTCAGTGCCCGATATTATTGCTGCTTTAAAAGAATTGAAAACAAAACAACAAT
>JBIIPY010000161.1:0-3173 GCA_044342365.1 Ferruginibacter sp.
ATATATTTTTGGGTGTTTTGCCAACGGATGGCTCCATAGCATTGCTGATAAAATGCAATGGATAACTAACACGTGTATTTTCTGTAATGGCTTTGCTGCTGAAATCTATTTTGTTACTGCCTTCAAAGAATTGGGTATTTTCTACCAATGCACCCGGTTTGATGGCATGAAAAATTTCAGGCTCTTTTTCTTCACTGAGGTCAATGGTTTTGGCATAACAACCTCCTTCAAAATTAAATACACTGTCGTTGGTCCAACCATGCTCGTCATCTCCAATCAACATTCTGTTGGGATCTGCACTGAGGGTGGTTTTACCTGTGCCACTTAATCCAAAAAATACAGCTGTATCCCCTTCTTTCCCCATGTTGGCACTGCAGTGCATGCTTAGTACATTTGCCCGTACGGGTAATACAAAATTGAGCATCGTGAAAATGCCTTTTTTCATTTCACCAGTATAGCCCGTACCACCAATTAAAATGGTTTTGTGTTTGAAACTTAAGATGGCGAAGTTCTCTGCGCGGGTTCCATCTTCTGCAGGGTTGGCTTTGAACCCAGGTGCCTGAATGATATGCCAGTGTGGTACAAAATTTTGCAGCTGGTCTGCTGTTGGCCTAATAAACATGTTGTAACAAAACAGGTTGTTGGCTGGGCTTTCATTAATCACCCTTAAACTTAGTCTGTACTGTTCATCGGCACATGCAAAACAATCTCTTACCCACAATTCTTTTGAAGAAAGGTAGGCCATCATTTTATCCTTCAATTGAAAAAAATATTTTTCATCGATAGGGATGTTGAAATCATTCCAATCTACCGTGTCGGTAGTGATTTCATCTTTAACGGTAAACTTATCTTTTGGACTTCTTCCAGTGAATTTGCCGGTTTTGATGACCAATGCACCGGTATCATTTAGTTCAGCTTCATTTCTTTGTAGTGCCTGTTCAGAGAGTTGGGCAGGATTAAGTTGGTAATGAATGGGTTTGGTTTTTTGTAACCCCAATTCTACCAAGCCCTGTAAAGGGGCTTCGAGCATCGTAGATACTGACATATAGCAAGCGTTTTTGTTTAGAAAACAAAGGTAGTGTATCCCATTTTTACATAAAAATGGACCGGAATTCAGCATTTTTATGAATAGTGCTGGTTTGTATAAGATTATTCAATACAATCACCTTTTGTTAAATAGAATGCATGCTTTTGTATATTCTTTTAAAACTGCTGCATATTTCTTTAAATTTTAAAAAATTAGCTGGGTTATTTTCCCTTTTCTATAAAACGTATATTGCAACATCTTTGGGTGACCAGCCCAGCATATTGAACACATCAAAAAAATAGAGATGAAATACTTACCATTAAATCCTGAAATTTTTATACAGAACCGCAAGCGCTTTTTCGAGCGTTTAGAAAAACAATCCATAGCCATCTTTAACAGCAATGATGAATTGCCCACCAACGCCGATCAGCTGTTTAAATTCAAACAAAATTCAGACTTATACTGGCTTACCGGAATTGAACAAGAAGATACAATGCTGGTGCTGTTTCCAGACAATCCAGATCCGAAATTCAGAGAGGTATTGGTACTAGTGAGACCGAACGAGTTAAAAGAAAAATGGGATGGGCATCGGCTGAGGGCCAATGAAGCAAGGGCTATATCTGGCATTCATACCATAGTGTGGCTCGACACACTGGATGCCATGTTACAACCATGGATACATTTGTGTGATACTATTTATCTCAACAGCAATGAGAACGATCGAAAGGCAAATTTGGTGCCTGTGAGAGATTATCGTTATGCAGAAATGTTGAAACAACGTTACCCACTGCACAATTTTCGCAGAAGTGCAAAAATTTTGAAAGACCTGCGTGCTATAAAAACTGGATTGGAAGTAGAAGTGATGCAGCAAGCCATCGACATTACAGATAAAACTTTTCGCCGTCTGCTTCAATACATTCGCCCAGGCGTGATGGAATACGAAATTGAAGCAGAAATTTATCACTCGTTTTTATCGCAACGTGCTACCGGTCCAGCTTATGGCTCTATCATTGCCAGCGGCGATAGGGCGAGGACGCTGCACTATGTAGAAAACAACCAGGAGTGTAAAGATGGAGAACTTATCTTGATGGATTTTGGGGCAGAGTATGGCAACTACTGTGCAGACCTTACCCGCACTATTCCGGTGAATGGGAAATTTTCGAGGCGACAAAAAACTGTTTACATTGCTTGTTTGCATTTACACCATTTCGCTGCTAGTATTTTAAAACCAGGTATCAGCATAGTAGATTACACAGAAAAAGTAGGGGATGAAGCAACCGTGGTATTTCAGAAAATTGGGCTGTTGAAAAAATCAGATATCAAAAACGAAGACCCCGAAAACAGGGCTTATAGAAAATATTTGTACCATGGTATTTCTCATCATTTGGGTATAGATGTGCATGACCTTGGCACCAGAACCGAACCCATCAAAGCAGGCATGGTATTTACCATTGAGCCTGGCATTTATATTGAGGAAGAACAAATGGGTATACGCATTGAGAACAATTTTTGGATTACTAAAAACGGCAATAAAGATCTTATGAAAAATATCCCTATCACGGTAGAGGATATTGAAGCACTGATGAAAAAATAGGTTAACTCTTTTTAAATCCATTACAACAGCTCAGTTTATTAATCAACAAAGCTGTGCAAAAAATAACATGAAACAAATTCCCAATATTTTCACTTTGCTCAATCTGGTGTTTGGCTGTTTTGCCATCGTTTGTATTTTGCAAAACGGCATTGCCATACAGTATTCGTCCGATGGTTCTCAATTGATTGATATCCCCGAAAAAATATGGCTTGGATCCCTGTTTATTGCTATAGCAGCAGTGATAGACTTTTTGGATGGTTTTGTAGCAAGGTTGTTCAATGCCAGTTCCGAAATGGGCAAACAATTAGATTCGTTGGCCGATGTGGTTAGTTTTGGCGTAGCACCTTCTATGATCATGTACCAGTTTTTACGCATGAGTTTTGCACGCGATGAAGGCGGTATGGATGCTTCCTTTTTATGGTTATCACCTGCCATGTTATTGGCTGCTGCTGGCGCCTACAGATTGGCAAGATTCAATCTAGATGCCAGTCAGCAATATGGTTTCAAAGGTGTACCCATCCCAGCAGCTGGTCTGCTTATTGCGGCTATCCC
>JBIIPY010000164.1:0-2892 GCA_044342365.1 Ferruginibacter sp.
CATTTACTGGAACAACAGCAGCGAAGCAATTCAATCTATTTTACTAAATAAGTGGGTGCTTTATGCCATCATAATTATAGTGAGCGGATTGATGATCAGTAAACTGCCACTGATGGCACTGAAGTTTACGGATAAGTCGGTAAAAAACAATTTGCCAAAAATTATGTTGGTGGTATTTGCACTCGTAGCAGCGTTTTTGTTGCAATGGTTGGCTGTACCCGTCGTTTTTATAGGATACATTATTTTATCTTTGCTTTTCAAAAAAAAATAAACATGTTATTTACTGCACAAGTTAAAGTGATGCCGCTGAAAGATTTATTGGATCCGCAAGGAAAAGCGGTTCTCAGTGGTTTACAAAATTTACAGATCAATGCCATTTCTGATGTACGCGTGGGTAAACACATCGATTTGCAGATAGAAGCCAATAGCAAAGAAGAAGCCATCGCTATTGCTTCGGAAGCCGCTACAAAGTTATTGGCTAACCAAGTGATGGAAATGTTTGAAGTAACCATTGCTTAGTAGCTATTGGCTGAAAGGTTTGTACATTTTTTCTTTAGAATTACATTAATTTTCAGCCAAGAACCAACATCATGTTATACATTATTCCTACACCAATTGGCAACCTGGCAGATTTTACCTTTAGGGCAGTGACCGTACTACAATCGGTAGACCTGATTTTGGCAGAAGATACTAGAACCTCTTCTGTATTGTTGAATCATTACCAGATTCACAAGCCGGTTTCCCCCTACCACCAACACAACGAACATAAAATTGTGGCTCATTTAGCGGATCAAATGGCTGCTGGTAAAACCGTGGCGTTGCTCACAGATGCAGGTACGCCGGGCATCAGCGATCCCGCTTTTTTATTGGTAAGAGCCTGCGTGCAACAAGATATTCGGGTAGAATGTTTGCCAGGTGCTACGGCCTTTGTGCCAGCGCTGGTAAACAGCGGATTGCCCATCACTAGTTTTTGTTTTGAGGGATTTCTGCCACTTAAAAAAGGCCGACAAACTTTTTTAAAAAGAATGGCGATAGAAGAACGCACCATGGTATTTTATGAAAGCCCGATGCGGTTGGTAAAAACGCTCTCTCATTTTATTGAATATTTTGGTGCCGATAGAATGTGTTGTGTAAGCCGTGAACTCACCAAAAAATTTGAAGAAAACAAAAGAGGTTCTTTGCAGGAAGTACATGATCATTTTAATGCAAAGCCTGTAAAAGGCGAGATTGTGATTGTAGTGGAAGGGAAAAAAAGTTAAGCCGCATGTAGCTTTCACCATCATCTTCGTTTACCCGTCTTATCATATTCCTACGCAATTTGTTTGACATTGTGATTGTTTGTAGAAAAAAGTTGTCTGTTAAAGCTTTCACGCAGTATAAAATATTTTATTTAACGTAATCATTAGTCCTTTCTCAAAACTTAGTTCTTGCAGTTCTGCAATAAAATGCTTGCTATAAAAAATTGACATATACAATAGCGTTCATCTATTTATCTTTTTTCTGGATTGCATAACAATATTTTGCCGAAATTTACGCAAACAAAAAAAGGACATGAATTATAGATCGATTTTTCTACTTGTACTGGGAACCAGTTTTGTAACATTGGCAACTGCACAGTCTACCCGTTGGCAGCAGAAAGTGAAGTACACCATGAACATCAACATGGATGTGAAAACAAACCAGTTTACCGGAAAACAAAAACTGGAGTACAGCAACAACTCTCCCGATAAATTGGATCGCCTGTTTTATCACCTCTATTTTAATGCCTTTCAGCCCAATAGCAGCATGGATGTGCGCAGCAGGGAGTTGGGTAAAATTAAAACCAACAATCGGCCAGATTGGGACGCCAGGGTAAAAGATCGAATAGCAAACCTCAAAGAAAATGAAATCGGCTATCAAAAAATAAAATCCATTACTATTAATGGAGTAGCCCAGCCATATACTTATCACGAAACCATTTTAGAAGTAAAATTGCTCAAACCTGTTTTGCCCAATACCAAAGTGATCATCGATATGGAGTTTGAAGCCCAAGTTCCTTTGCAGGTGCGCAGAAGCGGAAGAGACAACCCAAGTACAGGCGTTCGTTACAGCATGAGTCAGTGGTATCCAAAATTGTGTGAGTACGACAAAGATGGTTGGCACCCCAATCAATATGTAGCTCGTGAATTTTATGGCGTCTGGGGCGATTTTGATGTAACGATCAACATCGATAAAACTTACAAAATTGGTGGAACGGGTGTTTTGCAAAATGCAGCAGCCATTGGGTGGGGATACGATAAACCTGGAACTGATTTAAAACCCATTGCTGGCGAAACCAGGGCCTGGCATTTTATCGGCAACAATGTTCATGATTTTATGTGGGCAGCAGATCCAGAATACAAACACATTGTGAGAAAAGCAGCTGGTGGAGTAACCATCCATGTTATTTATAACGACAAGCCAGAAGATTTAAAAGACGATAGTGCTTGGACGAAAGTGGCAGATGTAGCGGTAAAAGTGTTGCCTTTCATTGAGAAAAAATTTGGCGAGTATGCTTACCCACAGTACACATTTATTCATGGTGGCGATGGTGGGATGGAATATCCGATGGCTACTTTGGTAAGCTCACCTTCTCTTGGAACTGCCATTCATGAATGGATGCACAGCTGGTACCAGATGATGTTAGGCACCAACGAAAGCTTGTATGCGTGGATGGATGAAGGATTTACCAGTTATGCAGAAAATTTGGTTACCGAGTTCAACAACGGTTATCCGGAAATTGATGAACTGAGAGGTACGTTAAAAAGAAATCCAAACAACGAGGCGCTGAAAGATATAATAGAAAATGTGGTTCCTCAACAGCACAGTTCTGCATACCTCGGCTACATTAAATTGGCACAAAGTGATTTAGAA
>JBIIPY010000080.1:0-12614 GCA_044342365.1 Ferruginibacter sp.
TCATTTTGATAACAACTATGCATATAGCACCGCAGCCTATTCAAAGGGCGAAGTATTTATGGAGCAACTGGGGTATATAGTGGGGGCATCCGTAAGAGACAAAATTTTACTAGAATATTACAACAGATGGCGTTTCAAACACCCAAATGCAAATGATTTGATAAAGGTTGCAGAAGATGTTAGCGGTGTGCAGTTAGACTGGTACCAACAATATTTTGTAAACAGTACCAAAACCATCGATTATGGTATTGATAGCCTATGGGAAGAAAATGGTGTTTCTAAAATAAGAGTTAGAAGAGTGGGCAAAATGCCAATGCCGATAGACCTTCAGATTACTTTGAAAGACAGCAGCACAATTATGCAATACATTCCACTCAATCTGATGTATGCCAACAAGCCATCAGAAAATGATCAGGAAACCCGAACCATTCATGAGCCCTGGCGCTGGACGCATCCAACCTATGTAGTAGAAGTAAAGGGAAGGTTGCTGAACATAAAAAAAGTAGAAATTGACCCAAGTAAACGAATGGCCGATCTCAACCGAAAAAACAATGTATTGGAATTGAATTGGTAATGTATCCAAAAGCACATAACAAAGGGGCTGTCTCATAAGTACGAGGCAGCCTCTTTTTATTCGGATTCCTATCGGAGAAGGATAGTCTTTTAAGCAAATATCAGCGCCATTTTTTAATTATGAGACAGCCTCTTTGTTGTTATAGGTGGGGCTTTTTATTTTTAACGGCCGAAGTATTTATTCACCGCCTCCACACGGTTAGAAACATGCAGTTTGTTGTACACATTGTAAACATGTTTCCGCACTGTTTCTGAGCTGATATTTAGCTTATCTGAAATTTCTTTGTATACATGCCCTTGGGCCAACATCTGAAGTATTTCCACTTCTCGTTTGGTTAGTATGTCTAATGATTCATTGCTAGAGGCCACCGGTTTTTTTTGAAATGCAGATACCACTTTTCTAGCAATCTGGCTGCTCATGGGCGCACCTCCTTGATACAATTCTTTTATGGCATCGAGTAGTTTGGAAGGGGTCGTTTTTTTGATGATGTATCCACTTGCACCTGCATTAAGGGCTTCGAATATTTTTTCATCTTCTTCATATACGGTACACATCATGAATAAAATTTCCGGATGTACACTCTTTAATTCCCTCACCACTTCAATGCCGTCTATGCCGCCAAGGTGTATATCCATTAGCACAACATTTGGTAAAAAAACGGGTAATTTGATAAGGGCATCTTCTCCACTTTCGCAGCTGCATACCAGGTCGAATTGGCTGTTCATGCTGATGATTTGTTCTAGGGCTTTTCTGATGTCATAGTTGTCTTCTACGATGGCTACTGAGATTTTCATAATTGTAAAGTTTGAAGGAATCTTTCAAATTAAAAATACCTCAAACCGGTAAGGTGTTGGCAGGCAGTCATTTGAAACCCATATTTATCATTTGCTATTTTTATAATGTGCTTTAAATGAATAGGTTAATAAAAATTTAGTAAATACAATATTTTTCAAACAATTATTTCAATGGTTGGTATAGCATAAATTTTTCTTTGAAATGTGGTTCTTTGAATATTTTTTCAATTTCCCAAACAAATGGTTTGCAGCCACTTTCAAAAATTTCTTTTGCTAGATCCCCGCCCTTTAAACAAATTAACCCATTGGGTTCGGGTTCTGTTTTGTTTTTATTTTTCCGGATAAGGGGTTTGCTCCAAAACCAAAGATCTTTGAGTGGTGCAACTGCACGGGAAACCACCGCATCAAATTGTTGGTTTTTGACGTCTTCTGCCCTACTGTGTTTGGTGTGAATGTTGTCTAAACCAATTTCCTTGGCTATTTCTTTAATCACCGTTAGCTTTTTGTTGATACTATCTACCATGTGAAAAGTTACTTCCGGAAAAAAGACGGCCAATGGCACACCGGGGAAACCACCTCCACAACCTAAATCCATCACATGACTGTCTTTGCGAAATTCAAATTGAGTAGCAATGCTCAACGAGTGCAACACATGGTGTAGGTAAAAATTATCAATGTCTTTCCTGCTGATCACATTTATTTTTTCATTCCAACTGCTGTATAACTCTTTTAGCGCAGCAAATTGTTTGAGCTGGGCAGGGGTGAAGTCTGAAAAATATTTTTCAATTATTTCCATGTTTGTCGTGGTTTTTTTATGAGTGTTGGAGCAAAAATGATGTAATAAAAAAACATCCAAATATCAAAAAAAAGCGCAAGCGGTAACAGATCTTTTTCGCCCAATTTTTTCATGGTTTTGGCATACATTATCATCTGAAACAACCACTTCATTCCTAGTACAATTAAGCCCCATTGCCAACTGTAAAAAATGGCAGCCGTTACCAGTAAGGGGTAAAAAGCAAAATTGCAAAGAGCATACAATGCCAGTAAAAATTTGTGCAGTGGTTTGTAATATTTAGAAGTACTGTAATGTCGTTGTTTTTGTTTGGCCCATTGCCCCCAAGTTTCTGCAGGTGTGCTCAGCGTAAAGCTTTCAGGGTCTATATTTATTTTAGTGTTGGTTTTAGTGGCAGCTGTGTTGATGAACAAATCATCATCGCCACCAGCAATATGGTTGTGAGCAGAAAACCCTTTGTGTCTAAAAAAAACAACTTTTTTGTAGGAGAGATTTCTACCCACACCCATGTATGGAATGCCTGCCAATGCGTAACTCATGTATTGTAAAGCGGTATGAAAAGTTTCCCAACGAATCATTTTGTTGAGCAATCCTTTTTTCTTGTGAAAAGCACCATACCCCAATACTATTTCTGTGGCTTCATCGTAAGTATGTTGCATGCTGGTAATCCAATTTTCAGATGCTGGTACACAATCTGCATCAGACAGTAACAGTATTTCGTGTTTGGCTGTTTTGATACCAATACTCAGCGGGAATTTTTTTCCCTGAATCATTTTTGCTTCTTGAGTGAGCTCCACCACATTCATTTGTTTGAATTCTTTTTTTAATTCTTCTAGAATGTATTTGCTTTCGTCGTAGGAGTTATCGTTTACTACAATTACTTCGTGTGTAGAGTTGTAATGTTGCACCAACACGCCGGGTAAGTTCTTTGCCAAATTTTCCGCTTCATCTCTTGCACAAATGATTACGCTTACTGCATTGGTTCGGGAATGAAGTTTGTTTGCGGGTTTGTAAAATGCCAATCGGCTAAAAAAATAAACGTAATAAAAAATCAGAATACATGCCACAACACATAGGCATATGAATACAATGAGCTGCCAATGTAGCAACAACAGTTTAAGTAGGTCCATAATTGCAAAAATACAGGTTCGTAGTTTCCCTCCAAATGAATCAGGTATAATGCGAGCCTTATTTCTTTCCATACACCAAATCGAAGCCGTTATAATTATATTTGCCCTCTTTAAAAAAAATACGATGGCAGCACTTCAGTTTTCTATTTCTCACACCGATGCTTCTTCAAAAGCCAGGGCTGGGTTTATTCAAACGGATCATGGAAATATTGAAACACCCATTTTCATGCCAGTGGGAACGCTTGGTTCTGTGAAAGCGGTTACCCAACAGCAATTGCTGCAAGAAGTGCAGGCAGAGATTATTTTGGGCAATACCTACCATTTGTATTTGAGGCCAGGCTTAGAAGTGTTGGAGGCGGCTGGTGGTTTACACCGGTTTAACGGTTGGCCTAGGCCCATTTTGACCGATAGTGGAGGATACCAGGTTTTTTCATTGGCGGGCCAACGCAAAATAAAAGAAGAAGGGGTGGTATTTCAGTCGCACATTGATGGCAGTAAACATTTGTTTTCTCCCGAGCGGGTGATGGATATTCAGCGGGTGATTGGTGGAGACATAATTATGGCTTTTGATGAGTGTCCACCCGGCGGTAGCGAATACAGTTACGCCAAAACATCTATGGAATTGACGCATCGATGGCTGGATAGATGCGTTCAACGTTTTGCCGAAACTCCTGATAAATACGGCTATACCCAAAATTTGTTTCCCATTGTGCAGGGCGGTGTTCACCACGATTTACGCAAGGCTTCCTGCGAATACATTGGCTCTAAAAATGCCACCGGCAATGCTATTGGCGGCTTGAGTGTGGGCGAACCGATTGAAAAAATGTACGAGATCTGTGCACTTTGCTGCGATCATTTGCCAGCAGACAAACCCCGTTACCTAATGGGTGTAGGAACTCCCTGGAACATTTTAGAAGCCATTGGAATGGGCGTAGATATGTTTGACTGTGTGATGCCTACCCGCAATGGTAGAAACGCCATGCTCTTTACATCTAAAGGGATCATCAATATCGACAACAAGAAATGGGAAAAAGATTTTTCTGTACTAGATGACGGCATCGATTGCCCAATGAGCAATTTTTACAGCAAATCGTATTTACGCCATTTGATGAAAAGCAAAGAATATTTAGGGCTTACAATAGCCAGTGTTCACAACCTCTCCTTTTACTTATGGCTGGTGAAACAGGCCCGATTGCACATCCAGCAAGGTGATTTTGAGGGATGGAAAAATGAAATGGTAAAACAATTGCAACAAAAATTATAGTGGATAATTTAGGGGATCAGGGCAATATTGATACAGAATGATTGTTGTAACTTGAGTTCTTTATTCACCCTCAAATGCTTTACAATGAAAAAAATGGTATGGATTAGCCTTTTGGCAATGCTCTTTACACCTGTTTTACAAGCCCAGACTCCTATTGTGCAAAACGCTATACAAGCCAAAGATGCACAGGTTAACGTAACGGTTACAGACTTTAAGAATGTGCCATTGCCCCGGGAGATCATGATATTCAAGAGTAATTTTAATCAACGGGAGTACCAGGGTCTTACAGACAGCATAGGTCGATTCTCGGTTAAGCTGCCCGCCGGCGATAAATACGAAATCTATATTTTGGGGTTTAAAGATTCTACTTCTTACGACATGATGGATATTCCCGATCCTGGTCCGAATGCTTCTTACAAAGAACCCTTTACGCTCAGTTTTCAATTCTCTCCAGCAAAGACCTTTGTATTGGAAGATGTAAATTTTGAAACGGGCAAAGCAGTTTTGGAACCAGACTCTTATACTTCTTTGAACGAACTAGCGGCTTATTTGGGTAGAAAAGTAGATGAGCGAATCGAAATTGGCGGCCACACAGATAATGTTGGCTCTGCTCCCAATAACCTCAAACTGTCTATGGAAAGGGCTATTGCGGTGATGAATTACATAATTTCAAAAGGGATAGACCCTGCCAGATTAGAGGCCAAAGGATACGGGATGTCGGTGCCTGTAGAAAACAATAAAACAGAAGAAGGAAGGGCGCAGAACAGGCGTACTGAAGTTAAAATATTGGATTAGTGGTAAACCGAATGGTAGCATTAAAAAAGAGGGTGTCTGAGAATGGGTGGCCTGTTTTTATTTTCCCCTGCATGCTACTTATCTAGCTTTTGTGAAATTTACCCCTGGAAGAGTATTAATTTCTAATATTCTTGATGATACCGTAATAAAAGCGTTCAAGCAATCTAACATTTCTAGTTATAATCTCAGCACTTGCGGTAAGCCCCTCCCGGTATTGTATCTTCTTTCCGTAAGTAGTATTGAGGTCAGAACCAAATGAAAGCCTAGCAGTGTAACCGCTGTCTGTTGGAATATGAGAAATAAAATCGATGGTAGCTTTTACTGCACCATATTCTTGGAATGGGTAGGAGGGAAACTTAAGTAACACCATTTGTCCATTAAACACCTTCCCAAAATTGCTTTGAGGAATCGTTAACTCAGCATAATATCTACTTTCTTGTGGATTAATATAACACAATATCTGGTTAGCTTTTATTTGTTGATTTACTTGTATCGTAGACACCAATGCTACTCTTCCTGCCATTGGAGCGGAAATTAGGTAATTTCTCTTCCATTCTTCTATTTTGCTTTTGTAAGAATTTAAAGCCTGCAAAAAAATCTGCCTTTGCTGTGTAATTGTATTGTCAAGCTCCATAATTTCTTTTTGCTTTTCAGCCTGCTGGCTCTCGTTACTTAACAAAGATGCATTTATCTGGGGCAAACTCATCTTTTTACTCAGTACTTTACTTTGCTCCTGACGAAAATCAAAATCACTTATTACTTTATCCTTTTTTAATGATTCATTTGCCTTGAATGTTTCCTGCGCTAACGATAGGTCTTGGCTGAAAATTTCTTTTTGTTCAATTAAATTCGATTTCATTCTCCTAATCTGAATTAGGTCACTTTGCAGCATTTGTTTCTTTCTAGCGTAAAACCCATATTTACAATAGTTTTTAAAACTAAGTACCGCCATAGAAAACTCTTGGTGAGCTGGCTGTAACTCACCTAGCTTACCATCGGTTTGATAAAAGGATGTATCACTGAGTAAGCCGTTTAATTCGAAAGGCTCGTCAGGCTGCTGCAAATAAGCCCTAATGCGATTTAATTTACTAAACAGTTTTAAAACTTGGCCGTCGTTTGCAAGCGATTCAATCTTTCCTACTACTTGCCCTGCAGTTACCTGCTCATCCTCCCTTGCATCCCAAGCTACCAACTTTCCGGGCTGCAGGGTCACAACCGGTTTGGGAGAATTAACGGATATTAGTGTTGCCTTACTATTTATCACATCCGGATATTTTACAAACCAGGAAATTGCAAGAATTAATATAAGCACTAATAAAAAAATGCTAATGCCATAGCGAACAAGAAATCCTGGCCGGGATGATATGATTTCTTGTACATATTCCGACTGTTGTTCAAGAACCTGCGCTCTCTTAAATTCGTTTTCAAAATTATTGATGGGCATAATTAATCTAGTTTCCTAATTCTAATTGATTTCTTACAAGTTCATAATACCTGCCCTTGAGACTGGTAAGTTCATGATGCGTTCCTTCTTCTGCAATGCATCCTTTATGCAACAACACAATTTTATGAGCATTCATAACCGTACTCAAACGATGTGCTACTATAACCACTGTTCTGTTATTGAAATATTGTTCAAGATTGGCTGTTATCTGTTTTTCATTTGTTGCATCAAGTGCATTGGTTGCTTCATCGAAAAATAAAAACTCTGGATCTTTATAAATTGCCCGTGCTATTAGCAAACGTTGTTTTTGCCCTGCACTTATACCATTTCCCTCGGCTCCTATTTTTGTATTGAAGCCCAGTGGCATTGATTCTATGAAATCAATAATATTCGCCAGTTTTGCTGCTTCAACCAGCTTTTCAATATTTGGTACGAGATCGCTCACTGCAATATTTCGTGCAATGCTGTCATTAAATATAAAGCCGTCCTGCATTACACTGCCACAGTTTGCCCGCCAGGCTTTAGGACTTATATTACCCATTGCAGTTTCGCCCAGCATGATTTTGCCACTATAATTTTTATAAAAGCCCAGTAATAATTTTATAATTGTGGTTTTACCACTGCCACTCATACCTACTATAGCGGTAGTTTTGCCGTGTGGAATTTTTAGGTGTATGTCTTTAAGAACTGGTTCGTTACCTGCACCAGGATAAGTAAATTCGAGGGAACTAATCTCTATATCCTTATTTTGTGGTAGCCGTTGAATGTATTGTTTTTCCAAAGGTTCTTCATCGGGCACTTCCTGTATTTCATTCAACCGTTCCAAACTTAGTTTAGCATCTTGAAATTGCTGGCTGAACCCTACCATTTGTTCAATGGGAGAATTAAGTTGACCAATGATGTACTGTATTGCCAACATACCCCCCAAAGTAATTTGTCCTTCAATTACTGCACGAGCAGCAAAAAAAGTGATCAGAATATTTTTTCCTTCGTTTATAAAAAAACCACCGGCCTGCTGCCATTGGCTAAGTGCCAAACTTTTAAATTGTAAATTAAATAACCCGGCCTGCAACCCTTCCCATTCCCACCTTCTTAGTTGTTCTGCATTATTCAGTTTAATTTCCTGCATACCGTAAATTAGTTGCATGGTTGCAGTGTTTTCTTTTGCCGATATACTAAAGCGATTATAATCAATAGTACGTCGAAAGCGTAAAAATACCCTTATCCAAAAAAGATATAAAACACTACCGGCTGCAAAAATAAAAAACACCATGCTGTTATATTGCAACAACACTATAGAAAATACCAGCAAGTTAAAAAGCGAAAAAAATGTTGATAATGCCGTGCCTGTAAGGAAACTTTCAATTCGCTTTTGATCCATTAAACGCTGTTGTATATCTCCCGTTTTCTTTGTATCAAAATAACTAATGGGCAGTCGCATTAATTTCATCCAGAAAGAAGACAATAGGCTGATATTTATTTTAGTACTGATATGCAACAACACCCTACTTCTAATAAATTCTACAATGGTGCGGCTAAATACTAGCATACCCTGCGCTAGGAGAATAATGTAAATGAAATGAATATTCTGTGTGTTAATGCCAGTATCTACAATACTCTGTGTAAGAAAAGGGAAAATTAATTGTAAAATACTGCCTACTACCAAGCCAAGAAACAACTGGAATATTAATTTTCGTTGCTGCTGCAACAGACCAAGCAACATTTTCCACCCTATTGTTTTGTTACTGTCTTCCGGTTGTTCATTAAAAGACGGGCCCGGTTCTAACAGCAAGGCTATTCCTGTTGCTCCAGCTTCATTGGCATGGCTGAGCCATTTTTCATTAAACTCTTTTTGGGAAAGCGTGATGATATGCTTTTTGCCAGGGTCTGCAATGATGATCTTATTTTTTTTACTGCCAGGCACTATAACTACAAAATGATTTTGCTCCCAATGCAAAATAGCAGGCAAGCTCGCATCATCTAATAATTGTTTACTGGTAATTTGCGCCGCAAGGGTTTTAAACCCAACAGACTCTGCTGCATTTGCGATACCCAACAATGATACCCCCTCCTTACTGTATTGTGCCTGCTGTCTTAACCGTTCTATTGCGAAATTTTTACCATAATATTTGGCTACTATACGCAAGCAGGTGGGACCGCAATCCATGGCATCGTGTTGCGTGAAAATTTTAAAAGGATACAATTTAATTAAGTTAGTTCGAGTATAAATTGAGATAGAGTGTTTAATACTTTTATATGAAGAGCAACATTATTCATTTTGTTGATTTTAGCAAACCCTCTTTTTTAAGAAATTCATAGAATGAATTATTCCAGATATTCTTTTGAAACAACAAATTATTCCTATCATATAAAAAATTAACGGGTATTTCATCAATCGTAAATATTTTTGAAATAGTTCTTTTTATTGATAAAAAATCATAATAATTCTCCCATGGTACTTTTTCTTCTATTGTAGCTTTTTTCCACTTCTCTACGTTTTCATCAATTGAAATTGAAACAATATCAATTTTAGATGTATCTATTTCAGCATAAATGCTTTTTAAATATTTCATTTTTTCTCTGCAAGGGGCGCACCAACTTGCCCAAAAGTCGAGTAAAAGATATTTTTTCCTACTTTTTAGTTCATCCGAATTAATATTTTTTCCAGTTGTATCAGCCAACTCAAAATCGGGCATTATGCTGCCTAAGGAAAGATTTTTTGAATCCTCAATATGTGCTACTATCATTTTACCATAAGTACTTTGTTTCAAACCAATTGGCAAATAGTCAAAACATTTTTGCAATGTATATAATGAAAGTTCACTTGTAATATTGCTTACACATACCAGGCTATAGTAATAATTGGCATTTGCTTTTACATCAGAAAGTACATTCCTTTCATATTCTTCATACATCTTGAGCAGCCTGATATTTTCCGGAATTTTTAATTTATAATTTTTCCTGGCTATATCTCGAGAATAGCCTTTTGTTCTTACGAGCACATCAGGTGCACGTAAATACAGCATCGCATTCTCCTTATAAAAGGTATTCTGCTTACTATCTATTTCCAAGGCAATTGAATCAATGCTTATTTCGATTTTTTCATTAGATAGGACAATTCCTGACCCTGTTATTTGCATACTATCAGACATTACCAAAATATTTGCCAGACAGGGCTCATTTAAGAGGATCGTCTTATGAGTAACTTTGCCCGTTAGCTCAAGGTTTAGTATTTCTAAGGGGTTAGAATTTGTAAGACCAAATCCGGAATTTTCTATTTTAACGCTAAGGTTTTTAATCGGGTAAGGTACTTTGAATATTAATTTTACTACGCACATCTTTTTCGTGCTTTGCGAGTACGATAATGAAAATGTGAATACCAATAAAAAACATAAACTTATTATTCTCATACCAAGAAATTTAATCAAAAATGTTGGTTCAAATTTTACCAACATTCTTGATTAGTTTTTTAAATTTATTAATTATGCAGCGATTGGCCGATCGCACTCAGATGCTGGTTGGCTCGCAGTCCATGGAGCCGTATTGATGTATATTCGGAAATGGTCGTTTCAAAAAATTAATTAGCTTTTAGATTGGCTGTTAATATGGCTTTTAATCTATCCATCGAATCTTCCCAATTACTAAATTGAATGATCCCGTCAGGATCGATTAAATAAAGCGAGGGAATAGGTTTGTCTCCAAATAAGTTTCTGATATTATTTTTACCGTAAATATGTGTCCAGTTCATATCCCACTTATTTATTCCCTTAACAAAAGAGGTGGAATCTTCATCAAATGAAACTGACACAATTTCTAGCTTGTCGTTGGGGAAATTATTTCGAATTTCTTTTAAAATAGGGATTTCAGCTATGCAAGGCCTACACCAAGTAGCCCAAAAACTTAATAGTATGTATTTTCCTTTTTTGTCTTTTATGGAGACTGTATTTCCTATATGATCCTTTACATCAAATAGTGGACTAGGATATCCTCTTTTAATTAGTATATTTCCCTCGATGAGGGCCTTTAGGTTTTTGCCTTCATACGAATTTTTAAATTTGTCTGGAAATGCAGTATTAAACACTTCGTATAATTCAAGTTGGTGAGATTTTAATAAATATCTAACAATATTCTGTCTGAAATACCAAAAGTAAAAATATTCATGTCCATTTGCTTTGACATAAGACAACTCTTTAATAGCAAGGGTTATACTCGATTCATTATAATTAGATAAATTACTATCGTTGTCGTTCAGCTGATACTGCTTTCTATCATGAGCATTTTGCTCTACCTCTAATTTAGCAAATTGTTTTAGATTAGTATAATGTTTCGATTTGGTAATATCAATAGCATTATTAATTTTGTATTTCTGCAATTTGTTTTCGATTGTATCGTCTATTGACTTAAAGATAATTGAACCTTTTTTTCTGCTTATTAGCAATCTTACTCCATACATTTTATTTTCCAAAGATGGGTAAAGAATGGTAAGTGTTGAATATATATCTTTCAAATCAATCGCAAGTGTTGCTCTATTTTTTGCAAACTTTATTGGTATAGAATTTTGAACTATACCATTATCTACCATAATTTGCAACTTGTCCGTTTTCAAGCTCTGGGGAAATTTTATTGTAAAATTCGTTCGATCTTGAGCTATTACAAATCCAAATAAAAAAGTGAATGTTATAGTTGTAAAAAATGTTTTCGTTGCCATAATAATGTTTTATAAATCAAGTGTAAGAAGTTATTTTATAACTTCTTACACTTTTAAAATTTAGGGACTAACATTGGTTGCTTGACCCTGCAAGTGAACATTCACAAGATTCCATTGAGGTACCGTTTACTGTAGTAGTTGTCACTTTGCATGCGGCGGAGTCCATCGATTCTCCATTCCATTTGTAACATGTTTTTGTACATTTTAATCCAACATCAACAACATAGCCACCAACAACTAATTTCATTTCAACATTTGTCATTGGTTTAAAATTCTGAAATTTTATGCTCATAAATAGATGATAGTTTTATAATCTTAAAAAACTATCAAAAACTTTAAATTGCCAATATTTTATTTGGCGTGATGAAATAGCTTACTATTTTTTAGTAAAGTAAATATATTACTTACAGGGTGTTCAGCATCTCCCTATAGTCTAAACATGTTGTACACCATATTTAAACTATATTTTATACAAGGTGTTTTCAATTAAATATGCTAAATCTTTAACTAGATATTCATTTGGAAACTTGCTTTTATTAATGAAAAATGTAGGAGTCTCTTTCACTTCTGATTCAATACACCAGCTGTTCATCTCTTTTATATTAGATGTATATTTGTTTAATTCAACACTAACAGGATATTTCTTACTAAAGGCATCAAAATTTTTAGTAGGAGCAAGGTACCAATCATGTAAAGCTGCCATCGTTTTGGCCTGATTAAGTTCGGCATTAATGGCAAGAAGGTGTTGTGTTACAATTAATTCTGGTTCATCTTCATCTACATAGAATATTATCTGAATTTTAATATTGTATTTGGAAATAATCTCATCTAAAATTGGGTGAGCTTTCCTGCATGGTCCGCAATAAGGGTTGCATACTTTGATAATAGTATTTTCAGCCTCAGGGTTACCAATAGTTATACCTAAATTCTGCCAGCCATCTGGTATTGTGGGCTGCTTCTCTAATAGCAGCTTAAAATACTCGGGGTTATACAATATTCTTTTATATGCATACTCGTAATGGTCGGCATTTTTTGTGTGAGCCAGAAAAGGCTTTAATACAAACCAGCCAAGTATGGGTACAAGCACAGCAACTAGGGCTGTAGCAATAATG
>JBIIPY010000044.1:0-21095 GCA_044342365.1 Ferruginibacter sp.
TTGGACAAACAATATAGTCCAATATCGGCTATCGCCTCATTGTACTATTTGTTTGATACCATCGGCATTTACCACTGCAAGATTTATAAAATATTGGCATATTCTATAAATCACATTGGTATAACATTACAATCTTTTAATATCCGCTCCCAAATTTCTCAACCTTTCATCAATGTTTTGATAACCACGGTCTATCTGTTCAATATTTTGGATGGTACTTTTTCCGGTGGCACTCAGTGCTGCAATGAGCAACGCTACACCAGCCCTGATATCCGGACTGCTCATGGTAATACCCCTGAGCTGTGTTTCTCTTTCTAGCCCAATCACCACCGCACGGTGCGGATCACATAGAATGATTTGCGCGCCCATTTCTATCAGTTTATCTACAAAAAACAAACGGCTCTCAAACATTTTCTGATGAATTAATACACTGCCTTTTGCCTGAATTGCAGTTACCAAAACAATGCTCAACAAATCGGGTGTAAAACCTGGCCAAGGGTGATCGTAAATAGTGAGCACGCCACCATCCATGTACTTCTGAATTTCATACGAATCCTGTGCAGGTACATGAATGTTATCGCCTACAATATTCAACGTGATGCCCAACTGCCTAAACTTATCTGGAATAACACCCAACGAGGCCACGCCTGCATTTTTGATGGTGATGTCTCCACGGGTCATAGCTGCCAACCCAATAAAGCTGCCCACTTCAATCATGTCTGCCAGCATGGTATGTGTGGTGCCATTCATTTTGGCTACACCATGTACGATGAGTAAGTTGCTGCCGATACCTTCAATCTTTGCTCCCATGCGGTTTAGCATGTTACACAGTTGCTGCAGATAGGGTTCGCAGGCCGCATTGTAAATGGTAGTGGTTCCTTCCGCCATCGCGGCAGCCATAAGGATGTTGGCTGTGCCAGTTACACTCGGCTCATCTAAGAGCATGGTAGTTCCTTTGAGTGCCGGTGCTTTCAGTGCAAAAAAACTAGAGTAGCTGTCGTACACATAAGTAGCACCTAGTTTTTCAAAACCAATGATATGAGTATCCAAACGACGGCGCCCAATTTTATCGCCACCTGGTTTGGGCAAATAAGCTTTTTTAAATCTTGCAAGGAGCGGCCCTGCCAACATAACCGACCCCCGCAATCTCGAACTTTTTTTATGGTAATCTTCGCTTTGTAAATAATCAACATTTACATCATCAGACTGAAACACACAACTGTTGCGGCTGGTACGGTTTACTTTTACGTTCATTTCTGCCAGTAATTCAATGAGCAGGTTTACGTCTATGATATCTGGTATGTTGTTGATGGTAACTTCTTCGGAAGTGAGCAACACGGCACTGATGATTTGCAGGGCTTCATTTTTGGCACCTTGTGGTGTAATGTTTCCATGGAGGGCATTGCCACCCCTTACTTCAAATATGCTCATAAAATGATAATCGTATTGCTAATTAAAATCTAAATAAAGGAATCAAAGGTAGAGAATAATGGATTGAATTAAATTATGCTGTTGTTGTTGAACCACCTGAAAAGATGCAATAAAAAACCCTGAAAAAATCAGGGTTTCGAGGTAAAAACTTGTTAAGTGATCAATATCTTTTTTTGAAATTTCTATTGTTGTTGTTTCGGTTGTCTCTTCCCGGACCACCACCTGGTTGGTTGCGGTTGTTGTTGTTATTACGGTTGTCTCTTCCGCCACCTTGTTGGCTACCACCACTTCTGTTGTCTCTGCTGCCGAAATTTTTCCTGAATTGGTTTCTGCCGCCGGTATTGCTTGCATAATCATCTCTATCGCGGCTGTTATCGGTACGGTGTTTTACAAACGGACGATTGTTGAATTCCAATTCACCTTTGGTGATGGTACTCAACTCCTGCTGTATGGTATCGTCGTGCACCAACTCTTTGTGCCAGTTACTGTAAGTGAGTTTCATGTAATAGGCAATGGCATTTGCAAACCCTTGTTTTTTCTCTGGATTTTCCTCTTTCAACGCTTTGTCTATCACTACCTCAATATTTTTACCCAAGTGGTTGTACTTAGGGTATTTTTTAGGATAGTTCAACCTGTCTGGTTTTGCCTTTAGGGTTTCTCTGGTAGGAATGGGGTATGGACTGTCAACGTCTAAAGTAAAGTCGCTGATCAAAAACAAATGATCCCATAATTTATGCCTAAAATCCTCAACATTTTTAAGGTGAGGATTGAGTGTACCCATTAATTCAATCACCGCATAAGCATTGCGCTGGCGATCTTCTCTGTTTTCAATACTCAACAAGTATTCCACCATTTTTTGAATATGACGGCCATACTCTTTCATGATCAAATGATTGCGGGTAGTATTGTACTCCATGTTCTCTACGTTCATCATATAGGCAAATGTAAGTGATAATATGGGCCCAAACAAGATTTTACTGCCAATTATGGCGCAGCACTGGCAGGGTATTTATTGTGTAATAGGTATTTTTTTGCAAGAAAATAAGCCAGAATTGCTCCAACTGCATCTGCAACAGCATCATAAGGATCAAAATTTCTGTCCTCTACCCAAAAATGTTGGATGCATTCTGTGCAAAATCCCCAAATGCAAATGGCGATGGATATTTTTAAAAAACGTTGTTGTAATTCCCTTTTCAGTATATTTTTTTGAAACAATGGGAGCATAAAAAAGAAGGCACTCATACCAAAAAAAAGGAGATGTAACCATTTGTCTAGTTTAATCAGCTCCGTCCAATCGCCCAAATCGGGTAGGTCTTTGCCGGGTGTGCACATTAATCCCAACACAATCAACGACCACACAACGGCGGGCACATAGGTTTTAAAGATGTTGGAAATCCCTTGTTTCATGGGTCAATAAAAAAAGCATAGAAAATACCTATGCTCTTTGGGTTATGTGTTTATGCATTTTATTAGTTAGTTCACCAATGCTTCGTAAGCAGCAGCATCCATTAGGGCTTCTACTTCTGCAACATTGTCAACGGTCATTTTTACCATCCAGCCTTCACCGTATGGGTCGCTGTTTACCAACTCCGGACTACCTTCCAAAGCAGCATTTACTTCGGTGACGGTTCCTGCAACTGGCAAAAACAAATCACTCACTGTTTTTACCGCTTCTACGGTTCCAAATACTTCTTCAGCACCTAGGGCTTTTCCTACGCTGTTGATGTCTACATATACAATATCTCCCAGCTCGCCCTGTGCAAATTGGGTAATGCCAATGGTAGCAGTATTGCCATCCAAAGAAATCCATTCATGGTCTTTTGTGTACTTTAAGTTTGCCGGAAAACTCATATTGTGTTGTTTAAATTGATGGTAAAATTTATGGGTGCAAGGTATTAATAATTGTTACACTTGCAACTTCTGTTCATTGAATTTATTTCTGGTGCTGTAACTTTTGATAAAGTTTTCATTTTATTTCATGATCTCCATGCGCATTCGCACATCGCCCAGCGGTCGGTTGACGTAATCTCTGGAGACGTTAACAATTTTGTTGATCACTTCCAGCCCACTGATGACTTCTCCAAAAACAGTGTAATTATTGTCAAGCTGTGGTGTACCGCCAATACTTTTATAAACGGCTCTTTGCTCAGGCGTGTATTTAAGGCCATTTCGCTGTTCAAACAAAATGAGTTGGTCTTCTGTTTGCACGTTGCCCTCCACTAAATAAAACTGGCAGGCGTGACTGGCTTTTTCTGGGTTGCCGTCACTAGCGGCCGCCAGTGCTCCTTTTTTGTGGTATAGGCTAGGGTGAAATTCAGCAGGAATCCTGGCGATATCTGAACCTCCATAACCCAAACCTGTGCCAGGCTTAGCATATTTGCTGTCTGGATCTCCACCCTGTATCATAAATTGAGGTATTACCCGATGAAAAAGCAGACTGTCGTAAAAACCTTGTTGCACCAGTTTTACAAAATTATCTCTGTGCAAAGGGGTTGAATCTGATAGTTGTATCACGATGGTACCAGAATCGGTAACGATCTTTATTTTGATGGGGCCTACCGCTGGGTTGGCCTTCCGCACAGAAGCCTGGGTATTCATTGCAGCACTGCTAATGCGAGGATTACCTCCCGTTAGATCCGGTGGTGGCGGAGGCGGTGGACTAGTAGACGAAGTTGAATTTTTAGGCACCAAATTTCTATCGCAGCTGCATACTGCCAGTAAAAGGAAAACACAAAAGATGGAGAAAATTCGCATATTTTTTATTTTAGGTAACTAATCAATGTTTGTTTTATTGCATTGGTATAAATCGCAGTTCCATCTATAATATGCAGCGGTTCAATATACAATTGATTCCCACAATTTCATACACCGAACCTATGCATCTAAAAACCCGAGGTTGCCAAAATACAGCAACACGTGGTCTTTCAGAAAATTTTCCTGCTCATAAGTTTCCAACACGGGCAGTGCTTTCATTTGGGTAAAATGTGGCCAACCCTCATCGTCGAGCCCATCCAATGTGTAATATCCACTCGCCATTAAGATGGTACAAACCGCTATATGCATAAGGTCCTGCTTCTGTTCCTTAGAAAATTCCTGTGGCCCCTGGCCCAATTCCTGAATACCAACCAGTAGCAGCACTCCATTCATATCTGGTTTGATGCCGTATTGTTCTTTTAGTTTGATGCGCAATTTGAGCCATCGAACTTGTAAATCTTCTGCTGCGTGTAACATGCAGCAAAGGTAATGCCTGTAGCCGAATGCTTTCAAAAAATGCCAACTGCAACAGGAGCCAGTCTCCAACAATTACTGAATGGAACCTTATCTTTGTGCATCTACATTTAAAAATACTTTATAATACATGTTACAGATCAGCTATATCAGACAAAATGCAGCATTGGTGAAAGAAAAATTGGCGTTGAAAAACTTTGCATCCATTTCGTTGGTTGATGAGCTGATTGTTTTAGACGAAGAACTGCGCAAACAAAAAACCATTGCAGAAACCTTGCAAGCCCAACAAAATGCAGCCTCTAAAGAAATAGGTATGTTGATGGCCAAAGGAGAAAAAGAAGCAGCAGAAACGAAGAAACAGGAAGTAACGGCTTCTAAAGAAGCCATGGCAGTAGCAAAAACCAAACTCGAAGAAATGGAGCTGCTCCTCACCAGCAAATTGCTCACGCTTCCAAACCTGCCGCATGGTTCTGTACCAAGCGGGAAAACGCCGGAAGACAATGAAGTCGTAAACGAAGGTGGTATTGTTCCGGTTTTGTATGAAGGTGCAAAACCCCATTGGGACCTCATCAAAGAATACGACCTCATCGATTTTGAGACGGGTGCTCGTTTAACAGGAAGTGGCTTTCCTGTTTATAAAGGGAAAGGGGCCAAATTGCAACGCAGTTTGATTCAATATTTTTTAGACTACAATACTTCTGCTGGGTATACAGAATATGCACCCCCATTGCTGGTGAACGAAGCCACTGCTTATGGAACCGGCAATCTGCCCGATAAAGAAGGACAGATGTACCACATCGCTGCAGATGGATTTTATTTGATACCAACAGCAGAAGTACCGGTTACCAATATTTATGCGGATCAGTTGTTGAAAGAAAACGATCTGCCGATTAAAATGACGGCATACACTCCATGCTTTAGAAGAGAAGCTGGTAGTTTTGGTGCAGATGTACGTGGACTGAACAGGTTACACCAATTTGATAAAGTGGAAGTGGTACAATTGGTACATCCCGCCATCAGCTACGATGTGTTGGAAGAAATGGTGAACCATGTAGAACGATTGTTACAATTCCTAGAACTGCCATACCGTATTCTTCGTTTGTGCGGCGGCGATATGAGCTTTACTTCTGCCCTCACCTACGATTTTGAAGTGTACAGTGCAGGCCAGCAAAAATGGCTGGAAGTTAGCTCAGTGAGCAATTTCGAAACCTTTCAAACCAATCGGATGAAGATCCGCTACAAAGATGGGGAAGGCAAATCTCAATTGCTGCATTCGCTCAATGGTTCTTCATTGGCATTGCCACGCATTGTGGCAGCCTTGTTAGAAAACAACCAGAAAGAAGATGGCATTCATCTGCCCAAAGCATTGCATCCATATTTTGGCGGGGCAAAAATTGAAAAGCCGTAGTGCATATTAGACTGCAATTTTCTGTTATATAATTGTTAGAAGCATCTGCTGTGTATTTAGTAGATGCTTTTTTTTGTTAAATTAAATGCTGAAGTTGACACTTTTGCAGTGTGCAATTGCTTTGCAAAACCCTGTCGCTTTGTTATTTTTTTTAGATGGCAACATATTTGTAGCCCCATTCTTATTACAAATAGGAAGCCCTCCCTTATTATAATTTTAATGACCATTAAACGTTTGTAGTGATTGAAGGTCTATTGAATGCGAAGCTTTAAATTTACAGTATGAAATTATCTAATAGACTCAAGAACCAACACCTCCTGTGGCGGGCAGCATTTGGGCCGATGGCCGAAAATGCAGCTAGCATGGATGATCTATCTCAAAAAAAATTATGGGAGCTCTTGTTGAAAACCTCTTCAAAATCTCCAGCCAAAATTGCTGTAGCGCAAAACCTTGCAGATGGTTTAGTGAAAGGTGTGCAGGACCTTTCTATGCAAAGTGAACTGTTGAAAGCAGATGCGGGAAAAAAAAGAAGACAACAATCGAAAGACGAACTCAAAAACCTAAACCTTTTGTGGCTAGATGAAATGATTAACAGTGAATCACAGCTTCGCGAAAAAATGAGTTTGTTCTGGCATGGTCATTTTGCCTGCCGCGTGATAAACAGTTTTTTTCAACAGGAATTGTTACACGTTATCAGAACCAATGCCTTGGGTAATTTTGGTGATTTATTAAAGGCAGTAAGCAAATCACCCTCCATGTTGCAATTTCTCAACAATCAACAAAACAGAAAAGGAAGTGCCAACGAAAACTTTGCCCGCGAAGTGATGGAATTATTTACCATGGGCAGGGGCAACTATACAGAAAATGACGTGAAAGAAGCTGCAAGAGCCTTCACCGGCTGGGGCTACAACCTGCAGGGTGATTTTGTATTTCGCAAGTTTCAACACGATGCGGGCAGCAAGACCATTTTTGGTAAAACAGGTAATTTTTCTGGCGATGATGTCATCAACATGTTGCTCGAAAAACCAGAAACTGCTGTGTTTATCACCAAAAAGGTATACAGTTTTTTTGTAAACGAACAAACAAACGATACTCATATTGAATGGCTGGCGCAACGTTTTTACGACAATAATTACGAACTTAAAAAACTACTCCAGGATATTTATACCAGCGATTGGTTTTACCAAGAAAAAAATGTGGGGAATAAAATTAAATCGCCCATCGAATTGATAGCAGGTATCAGACGTTTTTTACCGCTAGAATTAGACAATGACCAAAGCCAGTTGTTGTTTCAAAAAGTACTGGGACAAATTTTATTTTATCCGCCAAACGTAGCAGGATGGCCAGGTGGCAGAACTTGGATTGATAGCAGCACACTCATGGTTAGATTGCAATTGCCGCAGGTGTTGGCCGCAAAAGAAACCCTCACCATCAAAGCTAAAAACGACGATGATGTAAACATGGGCCAAATGATGGAACAGCAACAACGAATTGCTCGCAACAAGGCTTACACTAACAAAGGGGCTGCAGCAGATATCGATTGGAGTTTGGTATTAAAAGTGTTTGAGAAAACCAAAAGAGATCAATTGCCACAAAAAATTGCAGACACATTGTTGCAAAGCAAAAGCAGAATCAACGATGCAGTGCTCAACAAACACCTTGCTGCTGATAGCAGAGAAAACTTTATCAAAACCAGCGTCATTCAAATAATGGCAACACCAGAATATCAATTGTGTTAATTGAAATGAAACACCCACTACGAGCCAGTGCTGGTAGCTAAATTGAACGTTATGCATTTTAAACGGAAAGAATTTTTACAAATTGGGTCACTCGCCACAGCATCTTTGATGTTGCCTAAATTTCTCAAAGCATTTGAGCAAAAAAACATGGTGCCACCCGGCAACAAAGTGATGGTGGTGATTCAGTTCAGTGGAGGCAATGATGGCCTTAATACCGTGATTCCGATTACCAATGATATTTATTACAAAGAGCGCCCTAAATTGGCCATCAAAAAAGACAAAGCACTTTCGCTTACCGACGAAGTAGGATTGAATCCTGCACTCGAAGCGTTTAAAGGATTGTACGATGAAGGCAATTTATCTATCCTCAACAATGTGGGTTATCCCAACCCCGACAGATCGCATTTTCGCAGCATGGATATCTGGCACAGCGCCAGCAACAGCAATGATTATGTGCACACCGGTTGGTTGGGCCGTTACCTCGATGCGCAATGCAAAGGCTGCGATAATCCCACTCAAATTTTAGAAGTAGATGATCTGTTGAGTTTGGCCCTAAAGGGAAACGAAAAAAATGGATTGGCTTTTACCGACCCACGCCGGTTGTACAGCAGCAGCAACGAACGTTTTTACAAAGATATTAATGCGGCTCACCAAGGATCAGAAGAAACGGTTGACTATCTCTACAAAACCATGAGTGAAACATTGAGCAGTGCTGATTATATTTTTCAACAAAGCAAAAAAAATCCAACAGCGGCCGCTTATCCGGCCACAGAAATGGGTAAGAATTTAAAAACAATCGCATCGTTGATCATGAGTGACATCAACACCAAAGTATATTATTTATCGTTAGGCAGTTTTGATACGCATGTGAACCAGGAAGCACAACAAAAAAGGTTGTTTACCGAATTGAATGATGCTGTGAAAGCATTTACAGCCGATCTAAAAAAGAACAATCGTTTTGATGATGTACTGATGATGACCTTCTCTGAATTTGGTCGCCGCGTTTCTCAAAATGCCAGCAATGGTACCGATCATGGTACGGCCAACAACATGTTTTTTATCAGCGGCGGCTTAAAAGAAAAAGGCATTTTAAATGACATGCCCGATCTCAAAGATTTGAACCAAGGAGATTTAAAATACAAAGTAGATTTTAAGAATGTGTACGCCACTGTTTTAAACAAATGGCTGGGAAGCAATGATGTGGCCATTCTTGGAAAAAAATACGAGCCACTGAATTTTATTTAACCAAAATAATATTAAAAGGGCGATCTATTGAGATCGCCTTTTTAATATCTATTGAACACCTTTTTCTTTCATGATTCGATTGAGCCATTTCAGCATGGCAAAAATGATAAAAGTGGCAAAAAGCAGGAGTACAAAATTTACCCAAAAGAAATTGGCTTTGTGCTCATAACCGTCCCACATGGTTGCCAATACACCCGATAATTTATTGCCGATAGAGGTAGCCAAAAACCAACCACCCATCATCAAAGAAGTAATGCGGACCGGGCTTAATTTCGAAACCAGTGACAAGCCCATCGGGCTCAGCAACAATTCGCCTACGGTGATTACTCCATAAGATCCGATGAGCCACCAAACACTGGCTTTTTCTGCACCATTGTTGCTAACATGCGTAGCGGAAATCATCACCAACACAGACAATGCAGTGATCAATAACCCAAATGCAATTTTGGTGGCCGTGGATGGTTCTTTTTTTCTACCTCTTAAAAAGGCAAAGAATGCCACTACCAACGGCGTTAATAAAATCACCCAACCGGGGTTGATAGATTGTGTAAGTGGCGTACTCCAAAGGGTAGCACTACTGCCCTCTGCAGGCAATTTATTGGGGGGTACATTTTTAAAATAAACCGGATAGTTGAATTCTTTTTTTACCTCACCGGCTTCGTTTTTTTGTAAACGAAACTGTGCATCGTATAAATTGATGCTGTCTTTTTTATAAGGAATATCTTCTGCCAATTTTACCGCTTTCACCACTTCAGCAGCCGTTCCACTTACCTGGCGATCCGTATAACTATCTGCCCAAATGGTTAATGCCGTTCCGTTTTGTTTAAAGACAGCCCAAAACATGATCACTGCCGCAAAAATTGACAACAGTGCAGCGATCGGGCGCTTTTCGTTTGGCGTTGCTTTAAAATAAAGGGATGCGTAAAAATAGATGACCGGGATACAGGCAAAGATGAACGCATCGTTGCTATCGCTTTGAAAAATATTACCTGGTATAACCCACCCCAACACTCCGGCTACAACCGAAGGCACAAGGATAGTGAGCACAATTTTAGAGAAGGGCATGTCTTCTTTGCTCATCGGTTTGCGAATGTCTCCAGATGCATAATGCCTTGTGCCCAACACAAAAATGAGTACGCCTAAGAACATGCCTATACCCGCTGCAACAAATGCATATTTCCATCCCCAAACAATGATGATGGCAGTGCTGCAAAAATTACAAATAAATGCACCCACATTGATGCCCATGTAAAATATATTAAAGCCTTCATCTTTGCGGTCTACATATTCAGGTGCAGAATAAAGGTTGCCCAATAGGGTGCTGATATTGGGTTTGAAAAATCCATTGCCCATGATGACAAGTGTCATAGAAAGATAAAGCATAGGCAGACTGTGTATGGCCATCATACAATAGCCAACACCCATCATGATACCCCCTGCAATGATTGATTTGCGATAACCAAAATAACGATCGGCCAACAAGCCTCCAATGAATGGCGTTAAAAAAACCAATGCGATGAAGGTACCATAGAGGTCAGATGCTTCACTATTGGTCATGGCAAAACCATCTTCTACATTTTTGAGGTACAACAAAAAGATACCGATCATGAGATAATAACCAAAACGCTCCCACATTTCGCTGAAAAATAAATAAGGTAGTGCCTTTGGATGTTTGGGGGTAGTGCTCATGCCATCTGTTTTTAGAACATGGAAGATGAAGTTAAAAGGCAACCTGTAGATTGCCTTTTAATATTAATGCTGTTATTAGTATTGCGCATTCATTCTCTTTTTTTTCATGATAGATGCTTAGACTTTATCTGAATGCATCATTTGTTGTAATTTTTTAGAGAGCAAGAATAAAATCAACGAAGCAATTCCTGCCATTACCACAAACAACATGAAGAAATCATAATTGTTATTCATTTCATACCCCATAAAGTATTTCACTTTTCCATCTGGATACAACGCACTTAAAACACCAGCCAATTTATTAGCTGCAGCGTTGGCCAAAAACCAAACGGCCATCAACAAAGAAGCATATTTAAAAGGGGCTAATTTATTTACGAGCGACAAACCAATGGGCGACAAACACAATTCACCCCAGGTGTGTAATGCGTACATCCCCACCAGCCAAATGATGCTCACTTTAATACCGGGTCCAATATCTTTAACGCCAAAAGCAATCCATAAATAACCCAGTGCTAATAAAAACAATCCGATGGCCATTTTTGTAGGAGATGAAGGTTCGTTTTTGCCTAGTTTTATCCAAAGCCATGCAAATAGCGGGGCAAAGGCCACCACAAATATTGAGTTCAGCGATTGAAACCAACTGGTAGGAACCGTAAAGAAACCAAGGTCTCTCTGTGTTTGTTCTTCGGCAAAAAAGGTAAGCGATGCGCCTGCTTGTTCAAATGCACTCCAGAAGAAAATAACGAAGAATGCTACAATGAAGATTACTGTTATGCGTTGCTTTTCAATTTTATTCAGCGTTTTATCAGAAAATATCAATACTGCAATAAATATGGTAGCCGCAATTAATAGATAGGTGAGGTATCCAATTACTTTGGCATCCAAGTACAAAAGTCCGATGGCCAATCCTGAAAACAGGGCCAAACCAACAATAATAAAAATAGGTTTTAACCAAACTGCTGGGGCATTGGTTGGCGTGATACCTAGGGGCTGGTTATCTGGTCCAAGCACATATTTTTTATGATAAACCATTTGCACTACTACACTCACCAACATACCAATTCCTGCTGCAAGAAAAGCCCATTTAAAATCTGCAGGATTGCCCGTATCTCCAACCAATCCGCAAATGAACGGCCCAAGAGCCCCGCCCACATTGATGCCCATATAAAAAATGGTATATGCTGAATCAATTCTGCGATCGCCTTTTGGATACATTTGCCCAACCAATGAGGATATATTGGGTTTAAAAAAACCATTGCCCGCAATCATCAAACCCAATCCGCTAAAAAACAACATCGCAGAAAGATCTGCAGAACTTTCGTAGGTAGATGCACAAAAGAAAAGTACAAATTCACCCAGCGCCATTACCAAACCCCCTATTATAATAGATCGTTGATTACCCCAGTAGCGATCGGCAACATAACCGCCAATGAGTGGGGTTAAGTATACAAGGCTGGTGTAGCTTCCATAAAGATTAGATGCAAATACTTTATCGAACAAAAGTGCTTTGGTCATAAAAAGTATAAGAATGGCCCTCATACCATAATAGTTGAAACGTTCCCACATTTCAGTGCCAAATAAAACCCATAAGCCTTTTGGATGGGCTGGTTGTGCAATCTGATCTGCCATAATTAAATAGTTTAGTTGCTGTTGGTTTGGTTAAATGTTCCTTCAGTGGCTCAAAATAGTGAAATTCTGTTTACCCGCATCATTTCTTACAGTGCATTTTGTACAGATATTTTTTGTTGTGATCACAAAATACCGCTTAATAAATTTTTTAATTTGGTAACGAATGAGTGGTTAAATTCGCTTCACAAGTTTAAACCCCAATAAAAAATAATACAACATCCTACATGAATATTTTAATCGTTGGAGCCGGAGGAAGGGAACATACCCTTGCTTGGAAGCTCAAACAAAGTCCTCTTTGTGATAAAATTTTTATAGCTCCCGGAAACGCAGGCACTGCCCAATGCGGCACCAACCTCCCAATAGCCACTACTGCTTTTGATGAACTGGCAAAAGCCTGTTTACAACATAAAATAGAGTTATTGCTGGTTGGTCCGGAAGAACCCCTGGTAAAAGGCATCTACGATTTTTTTAAAAACGATCCCGCAACAGAACATATTCAGGTAATTGGACCTCCTGCTGAAGCATCACAGTTAGAAGGTAGCAAAGCTTATGCTAAAGCATTTATGCAGCGCCACAATGTGCCTACTGCTGCTTACAAAGAATTCACCGATGATAATTTCGATGAAGGACTGTCTTACATCAAAACCCATTCTCTGCCCATTGTTTTAAAAGCAGACGGATTGGCCGCCGGTAAAGGCGTACTCATTTGTAAATCACATCTAGAAGCTTCTGCAGAATTTGACCTTATGATTCATCGTCATAAGTTTGGAGAAGCAGGTAATAAAGTAGTGATCGAAGAATTTTTAACAGGGATTGAAATGAGCTTGTTTGCGCTCACTGACGGAAAAGATTTTGTTTTGCTTCCGGAAGCAAAAGATTACAAAAGAGTAGGCGAAGGCGATACTGGTTTAAACACGGGCGGAATGGGAGCCGTGAGTCCACTGCCATTTTTTGAAGCTGCACTTAAGCAAAAAATTATTGACAGGATCGTAAAACCAACCATTGATGGACTTTATAAAGATGGACTCAATTACAAAGGATTTGTATTTTTTGGATTGATGATTTCTCCCGAAAATGAACCCATGGTAATTGAGTACAATTGCCGTTTGGGCGATCCCGAAACAGAAGTGGTGATACCTAGAATTACCAACGATTTACTGGATGTATTACAATCTATCTCGCAGCAACGCCTCCACGAAATTAAAATAGAAACCGATATACGTAGTGCTGTTACCATCGTGTCAGTGAGTGGTGGCTATCCCGGCGACTATGAAAAAGGAAAAGTAATAGACGGTATTGAACCAGAAAAGGATACCAACGATAGCATCGTGTTTCATTCTGGAACCATTGCCAAAGATGCCACTGTGGTTACAAATGGCGGAAGGGTTTTAGCCATCACTTCATTTGGAACCACCATAGCAGAGGCAGTAAACAAGTCAAAAGAAAGGCTTATTGACATTTATTTTGAAGATATCAATTACAGAAGAGACATTGGCTTCGAATTTGTAACAAATGGCTAAAATGGCCATGGTAGTATTCTAACAAAGTTGCATTAAATGAAGTTCAATTATCATAATCAAGCTTAAGTGATTTTATCCATACGATGTAAAACACTGTTAATAAACATTGTTTGTTTGAAAAATAAAGTTTTGGCGTTGTTTAATCCAATATTTTAGTTCAACTTTGATAATATTTTCTTATAAGTACGCTTTCACATAAAATATCATGGGAATTTTCAATTTTTTCACTCAGGAAATCGCTATAGATCTAGGAACAGCCAATACCCTCATCATTCACAACGACGAAGTGGTAGTAAATGAACCTTCTATAGTGGCTTTAGATAGAAACAATCCAAAGAACTTGCTTGCAGTGGGCAAAAAGGCATTGATGATGCACGAAAAAACCCATGAAAGCATCCGAACGGTGCGTCCATTAAGAGATGGGGTGATTGCAGATTTTAATGCTGCGGAGTTGATGATTCGCGAGTTGATTAAATTGGTATATCCCAAGAAACCATTGTTTGCACCTAGTTGGAGAATGATGATCTGCATTCCAAGTAGCATCACAGAGGTAGAAAAACGTGCAGTAAGAGACAGTGCAGAACAAGCCGGAGCCAAAGAAGTGTATTTAATTCATGAGCCCATGGCAGCTGCGCTGGGTATAGGAATAGATGTTGAAGAACCTGTTGGAAACATGATCATTGATATTGGAGGTGGAACCACTGGCATCACTGTTATTGCATTGGCCGGCATTGTTTGCGACCAGAGCATTCGTATTGCAGGTGATGAGTTTACAGCTGATATTATGGAAGCTCTTCGTAGGTACCATAGTTTACTTATTGGAGAGCGTACCGCCGAACAAATTAAAATTCAGGTGGGCGCTGCAATGAAAGATCTCGAAAATCCGCCGGATGACATTCCAGTAAATGGCCGCGATTTGGTAACGGGTATTCCAAAACAAGTAATGGTGAGTTACCAGGAAATTGCAGAAGCACTCGATAAAAGTATTTTTAAAATTGAAGAAGCCATCTTAAAAGCTTTGGAAACAACCCCGCCAGAATTAGCTGCCGATATTTATCGTCGTGGTTTGTACATCACCGGAGGTGGAGCTTTGTTGCGCGGATTAGACAAACGCCTGGCCGCAAAAATTAAGTTACCAGTGCACGTAGCAGACGATCCTCTGAAGAGTGTGGTAAGGGGTACTGGCATCGCACTCAAAAATTACGACAGATTTCCTTTTGTAATGAGATAAAATATAATCTTCAACATACAAAAATGCTGCATGCCGAAATGAGTACCATACTTTTTTGGAATACAGCATTTTTATTTTAAACATTCTACTGCCGGTGCGCAACATTTTTCTTTTCATCCGCCGTTATTTCAACTTTCTGTTGTTTGTAATACTGCAGGTGATTTGCATCACATTAATCGTACAATACAGCAAGTTCCACCAGGCCATGTTTGGCGGCACCGCCAATCAAATTACAGGCAATATCAATTCCCGGTATGATAATGTTGAGTACTATTTTCATCTCAAAAAAACAAACGATTCATTGGTAAAAGCCAACGAACAGCTTTACAATAAACTGGCGCATAATTTTAATGTGCCAGATACCAATCTTCGACAGAGAGTAGACAGTTTAATGCTAGATTCAATGGAAACTTTTAGACAATTCACTTACCTAAGTGCAAAAGTGGTTTCTAATTCTGTGAACAATCAAAGTAATTTTTTAGTGCTAAGTGGGCCCAATGTTGCAAAAATGCGTACAGGAATGGGGGTGGTAGATTTTGGTAATGCAGCGGTGGGCGTTGTTACAGACGTGAGCGAAAATTATGCGGTAGTGATGACGTTGTTACACAAAGACAGTAAGGTGAGCGGTAAAATTTTAAAAACAGGCGAAACAGGAACAATAACCTGGGACGGTAAATATCCCAATCTGCTTACGCTCAACGATATTCCCAAAAGTACCAGGATCGCAAAAGGCGATACCATCATCACCAGCGGTTTTAGTACTTTTTTTCCCAAAGGGTTGATGATGGGTAGGGTTGAAGAAGTGTATCAGGAAAAATCAACCAACAACGTAAAAGTAGCCATTAGAACAGCCGCTGATTTTTATAACCTCGAATTTGGTTACGCCATCGACAATGTTAAACAAATCGGCATTCGTAAAATATTAGAAAAAGCCAAAGCGGCCAGCAATTAAAATACATGACTAGCTTAGTTAAAAATATAATTCGTTTTGTGTTACTCATCCTGATACAGGTTTTCGTATTAGATAGAATTCACCTGCACCAAATGGTAACACCTTATTTGTACTTTTTATTCATATTGTGGTTGCCTTTTAAAATGCAGCGCAGTTGGGTGATGTTGTTGGCATTTTTAATTGGAATTTGTTTGGATAGCTTCCGCCACCAGCCTGGCTTTCATGCCGCCGCTTGTGTGATGCTCGCCTACTTTCGCCCATTTTTAATCAACATACTCATTCCGCAGGAAGGTTCAGAAACCAACTATAATGAACCTTCTTTTGCAAGCATGGGTGGCTTACTGCCTTATCTGATATATGCAGGTTTTCTTTCCTTCTTACACAACGCTTGGTTGTTTTTACTGGAAGCATGGCAGTTTGGTAACATATGGTACTTCCTGGTAAAAACAGTTTTATCTACAATAATAAGTTTACTACTCATACTCATCACCGAGTTGATATTTGTGCGGAAACAAAAATTTAGAACCAACACAATTTAATAACAGTTGGTGGAGTTATCATTTTTGTAGATAATTTTGTTGCTCATCTTACCTTCAATCATCATCTTTTAACCTACCATGTCTGTATTCAACCAGTCCAGAAAAAATGTGATCCGCCTGATATTTATCAGTCTGTTTGTGATCCTCATTTTGCGACTTTTTACCCTTCAGGTTTTATCGCCCGAATACAAACTCATTGCAGATAACCAGGGTGTATTCAGGAAAGTAGTTTATCCAGATAGAGGCATCGTGTACGACCGCAAAAACCGGCCCATCCTTCGCAACACCATCATTTACGATTTGATGGTAACCCCTGGAAAAATCAGAGGTACCGACACTTCTTTGCTTTGCGAAATTTTGGGCATAGATACCACGCAATTCCGTAAAAGAATCATTACTGCCATCATCAAAAATAAAAGTTACAGAGCTTCCATTTTTGAACCATTGTTAACCGATGAAAAAATGGCCAAGCTCAATGAAAACATGTACAAGTTCGCACCAGGTTATTATCTCCAAGAACGTCCTGTGAGAGATTATCCTTACGATGCGGCCGGAAACATCTTGGGTTACCTGGCAGAAGTAGATACCAATTTTCTAAAAAAACATCCGGACGAAGGCTATGTGTCTGGCGACTATGCCGGCAAAACCGGATTGGAACTTTCTTACGAAAAAGTGTTGATGGGCAAACGTGGAATAGAGTATTACAAACGCGATAATAAAAACCGACTTACAGACAGGTGGAAAAATGGCGAATATGATACCACCGCCACCGCGGGGCAGAACATGCACACATCGCTCGATATCGAATTACAGGAGTTGGGTGAAAAACTAATGGAGAACAAAGTAGGAGCAGTGGTAGCCATCGATCCGCAAACAGGCGGTATTCTCGCTATGATCAGTGCACCTACTTATAAACCCAGTTTATTGACAGGTCCGGAAAGAAAAAAACACTACACCGAATTGTTATTAGATCCCCGCATTCCTTTTTTGAACAGAACCCTTGGTACAAAGTATGCGCCTGGTTCTACTTTTAAAACCCTTCAGGGGTTGGTAGGACTACAAGAAGGTGTGATAGATGCCAGAACACAGTTTTCGTGCGGAGGTGCATTTTATGGTTGCGGCAAACCCATGCGTTGCCTCGATCCCGGGGTTTGGGCATTGAGCGGTGCTATCACGCACAGTTGTAATACCTATTTTGCACACGTGATGCAACGAGTGATCAACAATCCAAAATATCCCAATATAGACAGTAGTTTAAAAGTTTGGGATAACTACATGTATGCTTTTGGTTTGGGCAAAAAATTGGGTGTAGATCTGCCCTACGAAATCAGCGGAAGCATTCCTACGCCCAAAACCTACAACAAAATTTATGGAGAGGGGCGCTGGAATTTTTGCACCTTTCGGTCTGTTAGTATTGGCCAAGGAGAGGTAGAAACCACCATCTTACAAGTAGCCAATGAAATGGCTTACCTGGCTAATAAAGGTTGGTATATTACACCACACATTGTAGACTCTATCGAAGGAGGGGATGAGTTTGGGTTATTGGAGAAATATAAAATAAAACATACTGCACTCAATATTGCAGACAGTTTATTTGAGCAGGTACACGATGGTATGCAAGGGGTATTAGAACAAGGTACTGCAAGAGCTGCCAAAGTACCAGGTATAGAAGTATGTGGTAAAACAGGAACGGTTGAAAATGCCTTGCGTGGAGTGAAACAAAAAGACCATGCTTTTTTTGCGGCATTTGCACCCCGCCGAAATCCTCGAATAGCCATTGCCGTCATTTGCGAAAACGCTGGTTTCGGTTCAAGTTCTGCGGCACCTATTGCCTCTTTGATGATTGAAAAGTATCTTACAGATTCTATTGCAGGCAAAGAAAGAAAAGCAAGGTTGGAGCAGGTATCTAAATTGAACTTGTTACCAGCAAGAATGGTGAAAGAAATGAGGAAAAGAGATTCCATCATTCACGCAAGAGACTCAGCTTACCTTATTGCAAAAGGATTCATCAGAGAAGTTAAAGATACCTTGAAGCTGGAAGATGAGGGTGTAGAAAATGAAGATCTGGAGAAGTTGAAAAATCAAAAGCCACTCAAAAATTTACCCGCAAAAGACAGTAGCGGTTTAAAGGGAGAAGCCATTTTGCCCAATGACGCTAAAAGAACACAAAAACCAGATAGCAGCAACAACAACAAGTAACGCTTAATAAAAGTAGTATGTCGCACCAAAAACCCATGATATCCAAAGGTATTGATTGGGTAATGATATGGCTGTATGCCATCATTGTTTCCATTGGCCTAGTCTGTATTTTTTCTGTTGAGTTTAAGAGCGACGATCGTTTTTTTCAAAGTCTCTTTGCTTTCAAAAAAAATTACAGTAAGCAAATGCTGTATCTGTGCTTTAGTGTAGTGATTGCAATTTTTATTTTGTTAACAGACAGTAAGTTTTTTACTGCTACGCCCAACATCTTATACTTACTAGGTATCTTATTGATCCTTGCCACATTTGTTGTAGGAAAAGATGTGAATGGTTCTCGAAGCTGGATTCCATTGGGCTTTATGAACCTACAACCTGTAGAAACCTGTAAAATATTCACGGCCCTTGCACTGGCCAAGTACCTCTCTCAGCCTGATACCGATTTTACCAAAACCAAATCGCACGCCATCGCAGCCGGACTTTGTTTTTTGCCGATGGTATTTTCAATATTGCAAAACGAAACGGGGTTAGCGCTGGTTTATTTTGCCTTTTTGTTACCAATGTATAGAGAAGGGCTACCAGCAGGTTACCTTGTTCTGGGGGCTTCTTTATCTGTTTTGCTCATCATTTCCCTATTATTTCCAACCATCCCCTTGTTGATTGGTTTGGCAGTGTTGGCAGTGTTGTGCATGTGGTACTTGAAAAGAAAAATTAAACGCAATCGAAACCTTTTATTCATCATCATTGCCATTTGGGGTATCAGTTCACTATTTGTTGGAGTAGCAGTTCCCTTCCTTTTTAAAAATGTGTTTCAAAAATACCAGGCAGACAGAATCTTTAGTTTGGTGGGAAGAGACAATCCTTTTGTTGAAGCAGCCGATCCTAATGATGAAGAAGCACTAACCTCAGCCAACAAGAAAAAAGGCGACACCGAAAATTACAATGTAAAACAATCAAAGATCGCCATAGGCTCTGGTGGCTTCAGTGGAAAAGGATTTATGAAGGGTACACAAACTCAAGGTGATTTTGTACCAGAACAACATACCGATTTTATCTTTACGTCACTGGGTGAAAACTTTGGGTTCATAGGTACCACCACCCTCATGTTATTGTACATGGCCATGTTGCTGCGAATGGTTTTTATTGCAGAAAGGCAGCGAAGCACATTCAGCAGGGTGTACGCCTATTCTGTGGCCGGGATCCTGTTTTTTCACATTGCCATCAATATCGGGATGACGATAGGTTTGGCTCCAGTAATTGGGATTACGTTGCCGCTGATGAGCTATGGTGGTTCTTCTTTACTCACTTTTACTGTTTTAATTTTTATTATGATTAAATTGGATACCGACCGACAAATGGTACTCAGATAACGTACGCTTACCCTTGCCCCAGCGTGCTCTCTAACGGGATTCAATCAGTAAATTTTGCTTTTTCTTTTCTCTAAAATAAGCGTGCTACAACAATAGCTCCAAAACCATACAACAATTCACATGAAAATTATTCCACTCAGCGAAGGGGCATTCAGCATCGATAAAACAAAGGTTTTTGTTCCATTCAATAAAGAAGCAGACAACATACAGGATCGGGCTACTGGCAGTTTATTGGTAGAAATCCAACCCTTTGTTTTGATAGGCAATAAAGATATTATTTTACTGGATACTGGTTTGGGCTTTTCAAACCCTAACGGTGTTTTACAAATTCATCAAAACCTCATCAATCAAGGAATTAATCCACTAGATGTTACCAAAGTATTGCTGAGTCATTTGCACAAAGATCATGCTGGTGGAGCTGCCATGGAAGATACGCTGTTACACAAACATTTCCTCAACTTCCCCAACGCCACCTATTATGTAAACAAACAAGAGTTTGATTTTGCCATGGAGAAAGGAAGCCCATCCTATACACCAACCGACTTTTCTTTGATGAAAGACGCTGAAAATGTTGTTTTTATAGAAGGTGACGGATTAATAGATACTTATATTCATTATGAAACTACCGGTGCCCATTGCCCTTATCACATGGCTTTTTGGATAGAGGAAGATGGCGAAACTATTTTTTTTGGTGCAGACGTGGCACCTCAATTGCAGCAAATGAAAAGTAGGTTTGTGGCCAAATATGATTACGACGGTAAAAAGTGTATGGAACTTCGCACAAAATGGTGGGAACAAGCACATCAGCAGCATTGGACGATGTTGTTTTACCACGACATTAAAACGCCCCTAGTGGCTTTATAAAAAAGAGGCCTGCCCTAACTAAAAGAGCTGGCCGTTGCTAACCTATGAAAAAAC
>JBIIPY010000076.1:0-13870 GCA_044342365.1 Ferruginibacter sp.
TTTCAATTTTGGAAACGTAGGTGGCGGTATGGGAACTGCGATGGCAGCTTTTGGCGGTAGAGGTGGAGGTGGTGGTTTTGGCAATACTGGTATCAACGACGGAATTAACGTAACCAAATCGTTGGGCGTAAACTTCCGCGACCAATGGGGTAGCAAAGTATCTGCCTATGGTAGTTATAGTTTTTCTGACAGACGAAGCACCATCATTCAAAGCCAAACACAAGAGAATTTCTTGGAAGATGGAATCATTACCAATGTTCAAAATGCCAACAATTACAATACCAACATCAATCATAGATTTCAATTCAACATTGAATACAAAATTGATTCATTCAATTACATTAAGTTTACACCACAGGTAAATTTCAGGCAAAACGATAAAGATAATGTCTCAGACTTTTCTTTTACTAATGCCAGCGGAGTAAAAACAAATGATGGGATTACTTCCTCTGTTTCCGATTCAAAAACACCTAACATCAGCGGAACCCTGTTGTTTAACCACCGATTTAAAAAACGGGGCAGAACATTCTCCCTAAATTTAAATGCAGGTAATAGTAACACATCATCTGATGAAGATTTCGTGAACCTAAACACGGTATATGCAGTTCCACCTTTTACAGATTCTTTGTATCAAAACATTTTGCAAGACAATACATCCGATAATTTAAGCATTAGGGCATCCTATATTGAACCCCTAAGTAAGAAGAAAAGTTTAGAATTCAACTATGCCTACTCAGAACAATTGTCAGGAAACGATCGCCAGAATTTTTTGGTGAATCCTTATACCGGCGAATTAACATTTCAGGAAAGTCTCAGTAATATTTTCGACAATACTTACATCACCAACAGATTTGGTTTCAACTATAGAATGAACGAAAAAAAGTACAATTATTCTGTTGGATTTGCAGTACAACCCGCGTCAATTGAAACAAATTCTGTGACGGGAAAATTCAGCAGCAAACAAAACATTGTAAACTACTTCCCAGTAGTACGTTATTCTTATAATTTTTCGCGCAGCCGCTCATTCAGTATCAATTACAATGGCAGTACCAATCAACCATCTTTTACACAGCTTCAACCTGTAACAGATTCCTCTAATCCGCAGTTTGTTACTGTAGGTAATCCTGAATTAAGACCAGAATTTACAAACACGCTCAACCTGCGTTACAATAATTTTGATTTCATTTCTGGGAATGTATTTTTTGGAAATATTTTTGGTTCATTCACAGACGACAAAATTGTAAACAATGTATTTCAAACAGGTCCGGGTACACAAGAAACAAGGTACTTAAACGCAAACGGGTACTTTACATTGGGCGCATTTTATGCCATTTCAAGGCCTTACCAGAACAGGAAGTACGTGTTTACACTCGGTGGTAATTTGGCCTACAACAACAATGTATCCTATATTGCTGATCAGAAAAACATAGGTAAAAACCTGGTAGTAGGTCAGCGATTGGCATTTGATTACAGACTAAAACAATGGTTAGAATCTAATCTGACGTTCAACTTCAACATCAACAACAACGAATACAGTTTGAATAAACAGTTGAATTCAACCACGAAAACATACACTATTTCACACAACTCCAGAATATTTTTTCCCAAGTCATTTATCCTCAGTTACGACCTAGAAAAAGTAATCAATGAAGGTTTTGCGGGTAATGTAAATACCAATCCATTTATCATTAACGCTACTTTAGAAAAGCAATTTTCGAAGAAGAAAAATTTATCGCTCAAATTACAGGCGTTTGATATGCTCAATGAAAATATCGGCATTTCCAGAACTGTACAAAATAACACTGTTACAGATACCAGAACCAATCGTTTGGGTAGATACTTCATGTTAAGTGCCGTTATAAGATTGAACAAATTTGTAGGCCAGGCCCCACAACAAAGTGGAATGATGATGGGTGGGCCAGGTGCACCCACCATTATTCGCAACTAATTTTTTTCTATCTAAATCAAACGCAGATTTTAAAAAAGGTCTGCGTTTTTTTATGGGGGAGAAGAAGAGTAAATATTTAAGTTTTAAGCTGCCAAAATATGCTCTGAGTAAGTAATTGTTTTAATCTTCTGCTCAAATGTTTGTTTCTAAGAAGCACGATACTGCTAACTTTTACGGATGCACATTACAAGATTCCTTAAAGAGCAGTATATTGCCAGATGAATATAATTACTGAAGTAGCTTAAACAATTCAATCAACCCGGAGATTTTTTGGAAGATGTTAACTTTCTTTGTGCCACAATAGTGATGAAGGTACCATGTTGTCTGCTCCCGCAACGGGTAATGTTTTATTAAGACAAACGACTCGTTTTTCATAGCAGGGCATGTGAGGAAGGAAAAATTTTTTTTCTATTTTTAGAAGGGGTTGCAAGGGTTGGTGAAAAAAAATGGTAGAATTTTAAATTGCTATTAAATACAATTAGAAGATGAGTTTTTTACGAAAAATATTTGGAAGAAAAGACCCACCGATTCATTCGAAAGAAGAATTTTGGAATTGGTTCACACAACATAACCTAGCATTTTTTAAAACCGTAAAGTCGCAACATCTAATTGAAGCAAAATTTCTGAACAAACTATCCTACAAGTTGGATCAGTTAAAAGATGGCTATTATTTTCTCACAGGGATGTACGATGATGATACGGTTGAGCTCATTTTTACTGCAGATGGAGCCATCGAAAACATTGTGTTTGTGGAAGAACTAGTAGCGGCAGCGCCTGCACTCAACCAATGGCGTTTCACTGCTTTGAAACCTGCTTCCGACATTGAAAATTTGGCCATCAACATGAATGGTTATTCCTTTAGTAAGGAAAACTTGTATTTCTATTCAAACGATTTACAGGAATATCCTGATGAAATTGACATCACGATTGTGTACGATGACTTTAATAAAAAAGACCAATCAAAGATCATCAATGGCATTCACTTGTTTTTAGATAATTATTTGGGTGAATTAAAGTTTGCTACCAATATCGATAATTTAAGTTTTATCGGAAAAGAAGATGCCCAACAGGAGCTGATTCCCATCAACAAATTAGAAGCATTCCTTACTTGGAGGGAAGCTGAATTTATAGAAAAATATGAGGGAGAAAGAAGAGATACAGAAGAGGATGAATACCTTTTAATTGAAGGCACACTTGAATCTGGTAAGGTATTGATTGCAACGATCAACCAGGACGCATTGGAATGGGATCGAAAAGCCTCTCACCCCTGGGTGGTAGATATAACGGTACAATTTAATGGTGATGAATTGAGTGGCTTGCCTGATGACGAAACCTTTGATACATTGTTTGATTTGGAAGATGAAATACAACTGCTGCTAAAAGACGAAGAGGGCTATTTGTATATTGGCAGACAAACGACAGATGGACACCGGAATATCTTTTTTGCCTGCAGAGAATTTCGGACGCCCTCTAAAGTTTTATTTGAACTGCAACAAGCTTACGCATCCCAATTTGCAATTGTGTTCAATATTTACAAAGACAAATACTGGCAGTCATTCAAAAAATTTAGAAAAGAGGAAGGGGAGGACGATTAGTTTATAACAGATTGAAATATAAATAGCTGCAACGATGGCTTGAGGCAGCTATTGTTTTAAGTTATCGATAAATCCAATTGAATTCGTATGCCAGCGATGGCTTTAAGCCGCGTTCTGCAATTTTTCTAAAACGGTCAGGTAATTTCATCAAATAGTCTCTGCCTTTTTCTGCAGCGCTGTTTAAATTACCCAGTTCTCCAATTTTCCACTCTTCTATCAAAGATTCTAAAATGTTGGTATAATCCAGGGCCGTGTACACACCCAAACGTTGTGCTGCATCACTGAAATGACCGAAGGCATCGCCAATTTTTTCTCCCTGTTGGCGCAGAAAATGTGCAGGCATCACAATTTTTTTGCGCATCATGTCTTCAAATGCCAACAACATTTCGTTGGGATCTACTTCAAAAATTCGAGTTACAAAATTTTTATAGGCTTTGGCATGACGCATTTCATCTGCCGCAATCACTCCGCATATTTTCGATAATTGTGCATTGCCATGTTGTTTTGATAAACTGGCCGTTCTGCGATGCGAAATATTGGTAGCCAATTCTTGAAAAGAAGTGTACACAAAATTGCGGTAAGGATCTTTGGCAGTGCCAATTTCCATACCATCTGCAATTAAATGTTGCGTACTAATTTCCATTTGCTTCATGTTCACTCTTCCAGAGAGGTAAATGTATTTATTGAGCAAATCGCCATGCCTGTTTTCTTCTGCAGTCCACATTTTAACCCACTTGCTCCAACCTTGTGGTTCATGGTGACTAATACCCTCTACTTCGGTAAGCCAGCTTTCGTAGGTAGGCAAGGCTTCTTCTGTAATAACATCACCGACTAATACTGCCATGTAGTCGTACGGAAGTTCTCTGCATTGTTCTTGCAATTCTTTTATCTCCTTAAAGAATTCTGGGCTATTGCTTTCCGGTAAAAAATCGGAGGGTTGCCAGTTGGTATCTGGTTCTTTTAAAAAATCTGTAATGAGTGTTTCAATATCTTTTGCGAGAAATTGCATCACTTCTAATCTAGATGGTATCAAAATATTAGTAGTATTGTTATAAATAAGTTCCGTTAAAAAAACAATGAAGTTAATCATTTGTTTACGTGGCTGCACAAAACCTTACACAAATGCCATAAATATTTAGCAATTCATTACAGGTTGATTGTAGAAATAATGCTTTATGTTAAACCTCAACCTTCATTGTTTAGATGGCAACACCAGATTTCAGTAAACTAACTACCCCTGCGTTACTCAAAAAAATTAAATTAGTCAAAATACTATTTGCAGTATTTATAGGAATGATGATCGTATTGATCGGCTTTTCATTGTACATGGTGTTCATAGAAAAAAAATCTATGACTACCCTAATAATCGGCGTTGCTTTGTTGGCTACCCTTCCTATGAACATCAAAAATATTCGGGCTTTGGAAGAAGAAAGGAAACAAAGGGGAGCGTAAAGTGTGATGGTTTGTAAAATTTATACAAAAAAGCCATTGCACACTTGATGTACAATGGCTTTTCAAAATTTTTTTAAAAAATTTTATGCATCTATCAAAGCAGCTGCACCTAAAATAGCGGCATCCGCTTCTTTGAGTTCACTTAGTACCAATTTTACTTTGTTTTGAAAAATAGGAATTAAGTTCAGCTCCATGTGCTTTCTGGTAGGGCGAAGTAACAATTCACCGGCTTTGGTAACACCTCCAAACAATACAATTACTTCTGGGGATGAAAACATGATAAAGTTGGCCAATGATTCTCCCAGAATTTGTCCGGTAAATTCAAAAATATTGTTGGCAATGCTGTCGCCTTTCATCGCACATTCATACACAGCTTCACTGTTTAACTCGTTGAGAGAATAATCTCTCAATAAACTTTCTTCTTCTGGATACTTGGTTAAAAATTCAATGGCCGTTTCACGAATACCAGAGGCAGAAGCATACGCTTCTAGACTACCTGCCATACCAGTACTTTTGTGTATTCTACCTCCAGGGCGGATGATGGTATGTCCTAATTCACCAGCAAAACCATCGTGGCCTACCACCATTTTTCCATCAATTACAATACCGCTTCCAACACCTGTACCCAGTGTGATGGTGATGAAGTGCTTCATGTTTTTAGTACCACCGTAAATCATTTCGCCCATGGCTGCGGCATTGGCATCGTTGGTGAGCTTGGTAGGAAGTTTGAACCTTTTCTCTATCAAATCTGCAATGGGAATAATTCCTTTCCATTTTAAATTGGGCGCATATTCAATGGTACCCTTGTAAATATTTCCATTGGGGGCACCCATACCAATACCTTTGAAATGATTTATACCGCCAACTTTATCAATCATCGGCTGTAGCTTGGCATGCAAATCATCTATGAAGTCTTCAACAGATTCGTGTTCATTAGAGGCAATTCTATCCTGCACTAAAATATGACCTGTACTGTCTACAATTCCAAATTTTGTGGTAGTTCCTCCAATATCAATTCCTACGGTATACTCTTTTTTCATACTAAGATTTTTAATAAACAATCCTTAATACTCATCAACCATTAATGTAATTCATTTGCTTTTTTGCGCCACATTTTCTAAGAATCTATTTCTAATACTTAATCATCAGTTTTTTGCGTCATAATCAATGCCTTGTTTACCCAATATTTTTTTCACAATGAAAGCAAAAAATGCCAGATAAGCAAAGCAGGCAGCAGCTACCCAATAAGATTGGTGTATTCCAAAACCTTCAATAGATGAATTAGCTTGTAAAAAATCAGCTAGTTTACCCTGGATAGGAGGTATAATGCCTCCGCCTAAAATCATCATAATCAAAAAGGCAGAGCCTTGGCTGGTATACTTGCCTAGCCCTGCAATAGACAAACTAAATATACTAGGCCACATAATGGAGCAACACAAACCTGCACTCAAAAAGGCGTAGATCGCTACAGTGCCTGTTGTAACTGTTCCCAAAACCATGGCAAAAACTCCCAGTAAACTAAATATCAATAAAGTTCTTGCGGGTTTATTTTGTGCAAAATAAAAAGCAAGAATTTGTATAACTACACATACCACATAGTAGTATAGCGGCTTCATATCGTAACCAAAAGTAATATTTACCACCAGAATAATGAGGAAGGCAATGAGCGGTACTATTATTTGTAGCAGTAGGGTCGTGTTCTTTTTCAGATTAAATGCACTTACCGCAAAAGCCCAACGCCCAATCATTAAACTTCCCCAATACATCGCAATATAAGGTGTAGCTTCAGATGCTTGGAATCCCCCGAAATCGTTGTACCTCAATAATTCGCCCAAGTTGCTGCCAACAGAAACTTCCACACCTACATACACAAAAATAGCTAGCATTCCCAACACCAATTGAGGATATTGCATGGCACCCCATCCATTTGAATTTCTCTTTGCGCTCATGTTAGAAAACAATAACCCCAATACGATAACTGCCAATGCTCCAAACAACCATTTAAGTCGATAGGACTCCAATGCATGTTTTTCAACATCTGTAAGCGTGGCCATATCTGTTTTATAACTGCTGAAAACGGGTACGAAACAAACTACAAGTAATCCCGATATAATTAACAAAGCATACAAAGCTTTGTCTGCTTTTTCAGTTGCTTCTTCTGATATTCCTGAAGGTACTTTTTTAGAAAAATAAAACATGGCAGCCGCTGCTACAAATAAACCACCTACTGCGGTGTACAATAAAATTACTTTACTTAAACTAAGCGCTGCAATTTGTTCATCAGTAATAGCAGCTGTTGTTCCAAACAAAGCCAATGCAACCAGCAATGGCCCAATGGTTGTGCCAAATGAGTTGATTGCACCTCCTAAAGTAACACGGCTGGTTCCTGTAGCTGGGTCGCCGAGGTTTATCGAAAAAGGTTGAGCAGCGGTTTGTTGAAGCGAGAAGCCTAATGCCACAATAAACAAACCTGTTAGCATTCCGGCAAAAGTATTGGCATTTACTGCAACAATCATAGCAGCTGCACCAAGGGCAGAGAATAGTAAACCATAAATAATACTTTTTTTATAACCCCATTTCCCTACAAGATCTTTACCTCCAAAAGCGCCGTAAGCAAATAATAGTAGAGCTCCTACATAATAAGCAGTATAAAAAGCAAAATCTATAAGTTGGCTTTGAAACTGGTCTAGTTTAAAATAGTGTTTACAAAATGGAATAAATACACTGTTACCTGCTGCAATAAATCCCCAAAAAAAGAAGACTGTTACCAAAGTTCCAAGTGCGCTGTAATTTGTTGGAATACCAGTATGTTTCAAATTAACATCTGCTGTACTAGATTGTGCAATCGCCATATATGAATGTTTAAGCTTTGAAAGTATAAAAAATTAGGCACTTTAAAAAATAATACATCTCATAAGTGGTTGGTAACAAAATGATTCCTAATTTGTATACAACTTATTCAACATGGAAATTATTCACGTAAGTGCCGAATGTTACCCAATGGCCAAAGCCGGTGGGTTAGCGGATGTGGTAGGTGCGCTGCCAAAATACCAACAAGACCTTGGTCATGTTGCCAAAGTGGTGATGCCCATGTACCGCACCAAATTTCTGTACGAACATGAATGGACGGTAGAACACAAGGGCAGTTTCAGAATGGGGGAGGCTTATTATGATTTCACCATCATTCGCGAGGCAAGTAATAAACTCGGCTTCGATTTATATTGCGTTGATATTTATGGGTTGCTGGATAGAGAGAAGATTTATGGTTACGAGGACGATACAGAACGTTTCACGGCTTTTCAAATTGCTGTGCTGCAATGGATATCGCAATGGCAACACAGGCCAGATGTGGTGCATGTACACGATCATCATACCGGGCTCATTCCTTTTATGATGCAGCACTGTTTTATTTACAGGCATCTCACCTCCATTAAAACCATTCTTACCATTCACAATGCACAATACCAAGGCTGGATGCCATGGGAAAAAGCTACTTACCTGCCTGCATGGGACACTTGGAAATGGGGTTTATTGGAGTGGGACAATATGGTAAATCCACTGGCATGTGGCATTAAATGCGCCCATAAAGTTACCACGGTGAGTCCGGGGTACATGAAAGAAATTAAATACAACGCCAATGGCCTAGAATATTTGTTTGAATTAGAAAGCGGAAAATGTTCCGGCATCATCAACGGCATCGATTATGCGGTTTGGGATCCTGCGATAGACACCTATATTTTGTCGAACTTTTCCACCAATAAAATAAAAGAAGGAAAACAACTCAACAAGAAAAAGCTCTGTGATGATTTTGGTTTCGATATCAACCTGCCCTTGTTTGTTTTTATTGGAAGACTGGTGGGTGAAAAAGCTGCCGATCTTTTACCGGAAGCCATCAGCCGCGCCTTCGATCAAATGCCCGGTGCATTTAGTTTCCTCATTTTAGGAAGCGGTGAAAAACAAGTGGAGGCAGCCCTTCAGAACATACAACAGCAAAGGGTTGGGTTTTACAATACACAAATTACTTACAACGAAAAATTGAGTCACCAAATGTATGCGGGTGCCGATTTTTTATTGATGCCCAGTAGGGTAGAGCCCTGCGGATTAAACCAACTGTATGCCATGCGGTATGGCACGGTTCCAGTAGTTAGAAGAACGGGTGGTTTGCAAGACACTGTAATCGATTACGGAGAGGAAGGTGGTTATGGCATCTGTTTCAACAATGCGAGTGTGGCAGACATCATTCATGGCATGACTAGGGCCGTCAATTTGTACAAAGAAACGGCTACTTTGCAACAGCTTCGACTAAGAATGATGCAGGTAGAAACCAGCTGGGAAAGAAGCGCATTAGAATACATCGACTTATATTTATCTATTTTATAAAACAACTGTAATATGTTAAGCAAAGAAGTAGTAGCAGTCATACTGGGTGGTGGAGCTGGCTCCAGGTTATATCCGCTCACCGCAACAAGAAGCAAGCCTGCTGTTCCCATCGCAGGTAAATACAGATTGGTAGACATTCCCATTTCTAATTGTATCAACAGCAGTATCAATAGGATGTTTGTATTAACGCAATACAATTCTGCTTCCCTTAACAAGCACATCAAAAACACGTATCAGTTTAGTGGGTTTAGTTCTGGTTTTGTAGATATTTTAGCGGCCGAACAAACACCCGATAGCCCGGGATGGTTCCAGGGAACTGCAGATGCGGTTCGACAATCGCTGAAGCACATCAAAAACAATGATTTCGAATATGTACTCATCCTCAGTGGTGATCAATTGTACCAGATGGATTTTGCAGAGTTGCTAGATAAGCACAAAGAAAGCGGTTCAGAAATCACCATTGCCACCATTCCGGTAGGCGAGAGAGAAGCACCAGAATTTGGAATTTTAAGAGCAGACAGCAACAATGCCATTACTTCATTTATAGAAAAACCTGCCAAAGAATTGTTACCAGAATGGACGAGCGATACTGGTGCCGAAATGCAGCAGCAAGGCAGAAATTACCTGGCTTCAATGGGTATATATGTGTTTAGCAGGAAACTTTTATTTCAATTATTAGAAGAAGAGAAAAAAGATGCTACCGATTTTGGTAAAGAAATTATCCCTGATACCATCAACAAGTACAAAGTGCAAAGCTTTCAGTACGATGGTTATTGGACAGATATTGGAAATATTTATTCTTTTTTCGAAGCCAACTTGGCACTCACCATGGATATTCCGCCCTTTAATTTATTCGACAAACATAAGGCCGTTTACAGCAGAGCCAGAATGCTTCCACCCGCAAAAATAAGCGGTACTTACTTGGATAGAACCATTATTGCAGAAGGTTCTATCATTCGTGCCAAATCCATTGAGAATACTGTGATAGGCATCAGAACCAGGATAGGAGAAGGTTCTGTACTCAAAAGTTGCTACATCATGGGAGGCGATTTTTATGAAACCATCGAAGAAATTGCACACAATCACGCAAGGGGAATTCCTAAAATTGGCATCGGCGACAACTGCACACTTACCAATCTCATTGTGGATAAAGATGTACGTATGGGCAACAATGTGGTGATCAATGGAGGCAATCACCTCGAAGATTCAGATCATGCTTTGTATACTGTAAAAGATGGCATCGTTGTAGTAAAAAAAGGGGCCGTAATTCCTGATGGATATGTGATTGGATAATGATAAAATTGAATAATAAAAAAAGGTTTGGAAGAACATCCAAACCTTTTTTATGGATCAAAAAATTAATTTTTTTACAACAACGCATTCCATTTAAACTGGTTGATCCATGATCGGGAATCTTCGTCATCATCTTCACTGCCCCAGTCTTTTGAGCGCTCAATTAAGGTAGACTTCAGCGTATTATTGGTAAAATATTTTTTTGAGTTGATGGGTTTGATGACCGCTGTTTTTACATCCGTTACCATAATTTTAGTGGCAATAAAAGAAGTGTACAACCTTGGAATGGTCACACCCAGAATCATTCCTGGTAAACCGTTTATAGAACAAGGGCCACCCGGTATCAAGATCTCATCGGTGTAAAACGCAAAAACATACACACTGTCCATGATCACACCCACGGCTTTCCTACAATTAAAACCAGCAATTACCCTGCTTTCGTTACTCAGTTTCCATTCTATTTGTGGGATGGAGTCAGCAACATTAAATTCCGTTCCTTCAATCACTTTTTTCATCATGAATTTATTGGCATTGAAATCGAAATACCAGCTATTTTCTTCATCGCTTCGCCTTAAAAACTCTGGAACCTTGGCACCAGCCTCCCATCTATCAAACTTGTACATACTTTGGTTGTTGGCAAAAGTATAGTTGAAGTAACCCGTTTTAAATTGTGGCATTTGGTCCTTCAACATTTCTGCCCATGAACTATTGCCCATTGTTTTTTTTACATTGGTCTTTACCTCAAACTCAATATTTGCGGTGCTAATAAAGTTTTGAGAAGAAGCTGAAAAGCCCAATAGGAGCAATAGGCAGCATTGAAACATTGTTTTTTTCATGAACTCGTAATTTGTTGTTCAATTTATAGGTAACAGCAATCGGCTTAGTTGGCAACTGCGGGTGCAGCCGATTTGTTTTTAAAATTCCAGGTAAAGCCCACCATCCAATAGCGTTGCAAACGATCGTTGCGAATTTCAGTAACCGTGTTGCTGTAAAACCTACGATCAATACCAATGTTCTGATTCAAAATGTCGTGGATCATCACATATGCAGTAAACTCATCTTTTTTAAACGTGCGCTCCAATCTGGCATTCCACAAATGGTTGTTCTGGCTTTGATCAAACTGTTCCGTTGCTGGTCTTGAATAGAAATTGTAATCAGTATTGATAGACCATACTTTTTTATAGTACAACCGCACATTGGCATTGAAGGTATTGGTGTAAAAAGAGCTGCTACCACTTACAGTAGATTTATTGCTGCTAAAGTTGAATTCGTTTTGGACCCAGATATCGTAGACCTTTTCTTTCGATTTACTCAAACCAAGACTTATACCTGCGCTCACATTCTTGGTAAAGCTCGTGATGTTATTGATCACATCTGCAAACCTGCTAAAATTAAAATTGGGTCCTGCATCAATTCTGATGTCGAGCTTTTTAATTTTCATACCAATACCAGAATAAAAATTCATATTGTAGTTACCGTTGGTGTTGATGGGTTGAATGGTGGTTTTACCAGAATCCAAATCAATGATGCGGTTATTGGTGATAGCATTACTCGTTGTACTGAATCTTACACTCTGGTACATCCACCTGTCTTTGATGAAGTCGTAGCTGTTGTGCGATAAATTGAAACTGTTCGAAAATGATTGTTTCAAATCAGGATTACCTATGTATTGATTGAACAAGTCGTTGTTATTGGTAATAGGTTGTAATTGTGAAATCGATGGCTGCCTTGTATTACCGTTGTAATTAAATCGTAGATTTCTATTGCCCTTGTAAGTATAGGTTAGAAATGCTTGAGGGAAAAAGTTGGTAAATTTTTGCACATATGTTTGTTGAATGGTTTTATCAACAAAATCAAAATTTGTAATACCAAAACCACTTCCGAAGTTGAATTTTATTTTTTTGCTGGCATAATTAATTTTGAAAGTTGGTTTGTGAATGGTGATGGTTTGTTCAAAATCATTCGTAAGAGAATCTACCATTGTTTCATACTTGCCGGTTACATTTGAATATTCAAAAGTAGTTTGATTATTGGTGCCGCTGTTTCTGCTGATTTCATAACCAAGCTCCAAAGAGTATTTTTGATTCAGTGGCTCAGTGTACAGAAATCTTGTTGACAATCGTTCAGTAGCCTTGTCTATATCACTTAGTTGATTGATATCTTGTAAATAAGCCGGATTGCCATCATTATAAGTCTGATTTTTCGATTTCAAAATATTATTGGCATCGCTGTTCAATACATAAAAATCGGAGTTGATAGAGAGTGTTCTTCTCAGTTTTTTAAATTTGTGTTTGAACAATACGGAAGTATTCAACGCTTGTTTTTCGGAGTTGATAGAAAGATTTCTGTCGGTGGTATTTTTCAGGTTCCCCATTTCACCTGTGGTGGCAGCGGTCCGTTGTTCTTCGCTCTCTGTTTGATAGGCACTGGCGGCCACCGTGAATTTGATAGAATTATTACTGTCTATTTTGATGTCGTAGGCAGCAGACAATTTAACATTTTGCCGGTTGATGTTAGAATTGGTAGTAGAGTTTTCTCTGAAAATAGAATCGTCTACCTGCGTCTGCGTAAAACCATTCATCCTGTTGTTGTACAGTTGGCTGTTGAATTTGGGAGAGAAACTCAACGTATTAGCATCCCTGAATTTATTGCTGTAACTCAATCCTGCATTCAGATTGGTCATAAAACCATTTTCGGTATTGATGTAAGGCTCCTCATCGGAACTACCTCCTACAGACATAAACATAATGTCTCCACTTTCATCCATAGTCACATTAAATTCGCTGTTGTCGCTAAATTTTTCTCTGTCTTCCCAGCTTAATCCATCCTGCCCAGTATTTCCGTTGAGTAAATAGGCTGATAATTTTCTTTTTCCCTTAAAGGTGCTGAACAACATATTGGTGTTGTAACGATCATCGATGCTTTTTTGTAAACCGCCCGCAGCATCTATCTTTCCAAAATATCCTTTCTTTTTATCTTCTTTTAATTTGAGGTTAATGGTTTGCTTGCTTTGTCCATCATCAATGCCCGTAAATGCTGCCTGATCTGACTGGCGTTTAAAAACCTGTACTTCCTTCACTGCATCGGCGCGTAAATTTTTTACGGCCATGCCCGGATCATCGCCAAAAAATTCTTCCCCATCTACCAATACTTTCTCAACGTTTTCGCCCATTGCTTTTATTTGTCCGTTTTTATCTACCTG
>JBIIPY010000117.1:0-7096 GCA_044342365.1 Ferruginibacter sp.
ACTCACTTTAAAACTATCGGCGGTGTAGATGGTGGTATCTCCTTTGATGCGAATGGGGCTACCACTTTTAACGATCACTGCTTCCAATAATTTGCTTTTTGGGGTAACAGCTACCAAAGGAAAGTTTTCTGTGCCAGCTTTTACATCCAAGTCTTCTACATAGTCTGCAAAAGCCGGATGAGTTACCATCAACGTGTGTTTACCAGCGGGTAAATTTTTGAGGATGTAATAGCCATCTTCATTGGTTCTGGTAAATTTAATGAGAATAGAATCAGGCTGTGATATCAATGCTACCACGGCATTTTTAACAAATTTGTTATTGGTGGTGTCTTTGATAATTCCTGAAATGGACGACTGTGCGAAACCAAGATAAGCGGTAAAAACAAAGAACAAAAGGAGGCTAAACTTTTTGGGCATTGAGTTAGTTTTTAATGGTACTTTTAAATGGTGGTCAAATATTGGTTTAAAACCAATGGCTGCAAACTAACTAGTACTAAATTTACGTTAAAGCGTATTTATTTAATCGGAGCTCAAAGCTTTACAATGGCATACGAAGACGATCATTTTATAGATAGTACCAAATTGGTGTGGAATTATTCCTTTTTTATAAAGGATGATATTGATCGTTTTCAAAAAGGCGATATGCAGGATGGCTATGAAAAATTTGGAAGCCATGCGCTTCGTCTTTTAAATACAGATGGTTACTATTTTGCCGTATGGGCACCCAATGCAACATTTGTTTCTGTGGTAGGCGAGTTTAATGGTTGGAAAAAAGAATTGCATCCACTCTTTGTACGATTAGATCATTCGGGAATCTGGGAAGGTTTTATTCCACACATTCCTTCAGGAACGCACTACAAATATTTTATAAAAGGCTTCGAGGGTACAGAAACTGAAAAAGCCGATCCTTATGCAAATTATGCACAACTGCGGCCAGGTACGGCTTCTATCACCTGGGAGTTGCACAACAATTGGAACGACGGCCATTGGATGAACAATCGTTATCAAACCAATTCGCTCAACGCTCCATGGAATGTGTACGAATTGCACCTTGGTAGTTGGATGCGCCCCGACAAACACAATGAAGATTGGTACAACACTTATGTTCAACTAGCAGAGCGCTTGGTGCCTTATGTAAAAGCGATGGGTTATACGCATGTAGAATTCATGCCCATCATGGAACATCCATACGATGGAAGTTGGGGTTACCAAGGCACCGGATTTTTTGCGGCCACCGCCCGATATGGTACTCCACAAGAGTTGATGTATTTGATAGACATGCTTCACCAACAAGGCATTGGCGTTATACTCGATTGGGTACCTTCTCATTTCCCTTACGACGAACATGGGTTGTTTAAATTTGATGGTACGCATACCTACGAATACAACGATATGCGCAAGGGATTTCATCCCGATTGGAATTCATATATATTTAACTACAGCAGGGGAGAAGTGCAATCATTTTTATTAAGCAGTGCTCATTTTTGGTTGCGTTATTATCATGCGGATGGAATCAGAGTGGATGCCGTGAATTCGATCATCAGATTAGATTTTTCGAGAAAAGAGGGCGAATGGGAACCCAATATACACGGCCGAAACGAAAACCTCGAAGCCATTGCCTTCTTGCAAAAATTGAATACCATTCTTTACAGGGATTTTCCACACATACAAACCATTGCAGAAGAAGCGTCCGATTGGCCGGGCATAACCACGCCTGTACACAAAGGCGGGTTTGGTTTTGGCATGAAATGGATGATGGGGTGGATGCACGACAGTTTCAGGTACTTTAAAAAATTACCTGAAAACAGACCGGCCCATCAAAACGATTTCACTTTTAGCATCCTATATTTTTATGATGAAAAATTTATGCTGCCCATCAGCCATGATGAAATTGTACACGGCAAAAGCCCCATGATTTATAAAATGCCGGGCAACGAATGGGAGCAATTTGCCAACTTGCGTTTACTCTATAGTTGTATGTGTACACATCCGGGCGCTAAACTGCTCTTCATGGGCAATGAGTTTGGCCAAACCAGCGAATGGAATTACAAATCGGAATTAGATTGGGAATTGCTTCAGTTTGAACCCCACCATAAATTACAGGAATGTGTAAGGGCGCTCAATCATATTTATAAAAATGAACCCGCAATGTACGAATACCAGTTCGATAAAAAGGGATTTGAATGGATAGATACCGAACATCGCGATGATGGCATCATTGTATTTAAAAGAAAGGGAAAACACAGGGCCGATGATGTGTTGGTAGTGATAAATGTGACCCTGCACCCTAAACGAAATTGGAAAACGACCGTAAAAGGAAAAAGCAGCTGGAAAGAGATCTTTAACAGCGATGATACAAGTTTCTGGGGCTCAGGCGATTACATGAATCAACATATTCTATCTACCGTGGTTGATAAAAAGAAGAAACTGTATGAAATAAATTTTGATGTTCCAGCGTTAGCAACCATGATATTCCGTTAAATGCGGAATAGTATTTACTTATATACTCTTTTATGAAATACCTTCTCACAAGTATCATATTAGTTGCCAGTACAGCGTTAATGGCACAAAGCAACCCCGATAGTGCTGCTGTATATTTTAAAAAAGGACAAGCTGAAGCTGCAGAAAGAAAGTGGCTCACCGCTAACCAACATTTTGAAAAAGCCATAGAATTTGATGCTCAAATGGCCGATGCATATTTGGCCAACGCTGCTGCACTTAAAGAAATGCGCAAAATAACCAAGGCAAAAGAGAACTACGAAAAATTATACGCACTCCAGCCTCAACACCCCGAAGCCATTCGTGAGTTGATGGAATTCAATTACAACTATCGTCGTTTTGATGACGCTATTGCTTTTGCCAACAAGTGTAAAGATTGCCCCACTGCCAGCAGAATCATTGGAATGAGTTATTACCATCTGGAAGATTATGCTGCTGCTGAAAAATATTTAATGGATGCCCTGAAGAAAGATCCGCAGGATGCAGAAGCCACTTATACGTTGGCTAGAAATTATCTCGACATGGAAGAATATAAAAAAGCCGTTCCATGGTATGAAAAAGCAGTGAACCTTCCTACAGCAAAAAACAGTTGGATGTATGAACTGGGATTACTGTATTACAACAACAACGACTATAGTAATGCGGTGCTGTCTTTCGAAAAAGCCGCTGCCAATGGCTACCAAACCAAAAATGAGTTTAATGAAAATCTAGGTTTTGCCTCTTTGTATTCAGGACAATACGAAAAAGGAGAGCAACTACTAACGGCTGTGCTTAAACGCAAACCCAATAACAAAACCCTTATCAGAGATATGGCAGAAATCTTCTATGGCCAAAAACAGTACGACAAATCATTGGAATATTGTCAAATGCTCATGGAACTTGATCCCAATGATGGCAAAGCATTGTACCAGGCTGGACTCAATTTTCAGAAAAAAGGACAGAAAGAGCGTGGCCAGCAAATGTGTGACAAAGCCATAGAAATGGACCCTTCATTGAACAGTTTACGTACGAAAAAAGAGATGGTTGGTCTGTAATCAATACCCAATAAAACCCATGCATCCATATGTCTACTATTAAAACATCAAAAGCCACTGGATTCGAATTGCCGGTTTCTAAACTGGTTACCATGCGGGATATTCAAACCATGGCAGATTTCATTCAACGCTTTCGAGCCAAATATGCCAGTAAAAAATCTTTGAATATTAAGAAATCGCAACGCTAATCATAATCCCCAATTGATAATACGCCGGAATAAATTTCGGCGTTTTTTTATGTAGTGGGCAATACCAATTCTTTTTTGAAATCTTCAATTTCATTTAGAAATGCCGCCGCATCTACTATACCCGTCCATTCCTTGCTGCTGAACAAAAAGCGGAACCACTTCTTATCTACATTGGCTGCATTGATGTTTACAAACAACCAAATAGCGATGGCAGCAAAACCAGCGGTGATGGGAACAGTAATGAACCAAAAAGCCAAAGGGGCACTCGAAATCATGGCAGGTGTAACAAACCAACAACAATAAAACGGTGCTTGCAAAAAAAGGATCCTCGTTATTTGTATGGTGGAAGCTTTCACTTGTTCTAGTTTTTTTTGCACTTCGGTAACCGAGTGGTGTGGTTTTATCTGTTTTATCCAAACAATATGCTGTACATACACCACTATCGCAATGAGCGTGATGACTGCAATGGAGCCGGCGGAAACCACAAAAAATATTTTATTCCACGTGAACGAATAAACCAATAAAAAAACCAACAAGGCTACCCATAACAATCCGGCAATCACTATTCCTGTTTTAAGACGAACCACCCCATTTAAGGTATGATGTGCTTTTTGCTGCTGCTGCCGCTCAAATTGCTGGAGATCGAGCACCCAGGACTGCAAATTCAATAATCTGGCTTCTGCCAATTGCTGATCGTATGACTTCCACAACGATGTAAGTTGATGATCTTCCATGGTTAACTATTTTGTAAATGTTTTAATTGTTGTTTTAGTTTTTCTTTGATCCTACTGATGCGTGTTGCTACATTGCTAACGCTGATACCCATGACCTCGGCTATTTCTGCATAGGATTTTTCGTCTAGCCACAATAAAATCAATGCCCTGTCCAACTCGTTCAGTTGGGCTATACTTTGTTGTAATTGTTGAAGTTGTAGTTCTTTGTCAGATGTGGGTGGAATGGCGGCAATATCAACATTGATATCAGTGAGTGATACTTTTTTTACATCGTTCTTCGACTTGCGGTAATAACTGATGGCCACATTTAATGCAACCCTATACATCCAGGTGGTAAAACGGTATTCAGGTTTAAAACTTTGGGCAGATTTCCAAAGATGATACATCATTTCCTGCAATAGATCTTCGTGCTCCGCTTCATTGCCGCAGTAACTGTGGCATATCTTATACAAAATAGCTTTGTTGTTTGCTATCAATTGGTAAAACTGTGATATGTGGTTGCTGGTGCCCATGAAGAGATGTTTGATCTTTCACCTATGATTCGCAATAAGGCGTAAAAATCACATGTTGACGAAAATATTTTTTCAGTAAGAAAAATTATACCAATGTTTATATAATATGCCAATATTTTATAAATCTTAGAGTGGTAAATGCCGATGGTATCAAACAAATAGTACAATGAGGCGAAAGCCGATATTGGACTATATTGTTTCTCCAGTCGGTATTAGTACATTTTTTTTGCAAAGTTCTTCTCACCCGCTTCGATGGCAATATTCAAATAATTTTCTCGGGGTGGGATGGGGCAGTTGTATTCATCCGAATAGGCGCAGTAAGGATTGTAGGCTTTGTTAAAATCAAGTATCACTTGGTTGTTCACTATATCATTTATTTCCAGATCAAGGTATCGGCCTGCACCATAACTTTCTTCACCACTGGTAAGATCTGTAAAAGGCAGGAACAAATGGTTTTTGTAAAGCACTGTTTGCATAAGTTCTGCGCCCCGGTAAACCGTCAATTTGAAAACAGAATCAGCAATTTTAAAGTTAACCGTACCATACCTATAATACTTTTGTGGAGTTTTACCAGACGTTTTCATGATAAAACCAACCGTGTCAATGGTTTTTGTAAAACCAGCTGCTACTTTGAATCGTGAATTGGGTGCGAAAAATTGAAAATATTTTTTATCCTTTTTTTGAACCACCTCATGCGCTTTCACATAAGCTTTCTGAAAAGTTTCTATACTGGAAGCATAGGTTTGCTGAGCTTCTACAGAAGAATTGGCTAGCAAAAAAATAAGTATCCCAACAACAAATGCTTTCATGAATCAGCTGATTTATTTCAATAAACTACAATTGCTTAGTTCATCATTAAAACGTTTACACTTCTTTGCAAAATATTAAATGCAATTTCTGCCATTAAATTTTCTTTGTCGAGCGTTGGGTTTACTTCCGTAATTTCAAAGCAGCAGATTTTTCTGTTTTGCATGAATTTACTGATCAGATCCTCTGCTTCCCTTTCTCTCAAACCATTGTTTACAGGGGTTCCTGTGCCCTTAGAAATAGAAGAATCTAAACTATCTACATCAAAACTTACATAAATATCTGTGCAATCGCTGAGGTGCCGCAATACTTTTCGGCTCACGTTTTCTGCACCAATTCTTCTCACTTCACTGGTGGTGATCACTTTCATACCATGCTTATCTATCAAATGTTTTTCTTCTTTTTCAAAATCGCGCAGCGAAATAAACACCACATCTTCCGGCAATACTTTTTGAGGAATTTTACCAATACTCTTCAATTGATTCCAAAGATTGGTTGTTTTATCGTCTAGTTCATGAATGCTGCATTCCTTGTTATCATCAGCAATCGCAGCAGCCAAAGGCATGCCATGCATGTTGCCACTGGGAGTGGTATAGGGAGTGTGTAAATCGGAATGCGCATCAATCCAAATAACACCTAGCTTGCTTTTCGGTTTCGCTATTTTGATGCCAGAGATCGTTCCTGCTGCATTGCTATGATCTCCACTCAGTACTACGGGAAAAAAATTTCCTTTGATACTTTCACTCACCGACTTACTAATTTTTTCTGCCATCGCCAATACGCCATGAATTCTTTTGGCATAAGGAGAATGAATGGGTTCGAACAATAAGTCGTTGGGGGCTTCAATTTTTTCGGAAGGGAAATGAACAAAGAAATTGCTCATAAAATCAAGGGCAGCAATTTTAATGGCATCTACGCCCATACTCGCTCCGCGGGTTCCTGCTCCAATTTCGGAAGGTGCTTCAATAATTTTAATATTTTTCATATGGCCATTTTTTTGAGAACAATTCAGGTAGAAGAAGGCACTACAATACTGGCAACTTCTCCTTTTATTTTTAACGTACCCAACACCTGTGTTATTTTAAATCTGGTAAACATGTCTTCACTATACCAGTTTTGTTTTCTTGTTTTTTGAATTACCTCCGCATGTTCCTTCATTCCATAAGCAAACGCTTTCATAGCTGCTTTTGAATCCCAAATACTAAAAGTGGCTTGTTTTATCCAAGGCACTTCTCCAACACCGATCGAAAAACGAAAGCCTTCTGCTGTATGCATGTGGGCCGCAACCGGTGCTACGTTTTCCCAAAAATATTTAAGTTTAT
>JBIIPY010000125.1:0-6026 GCA_044342365.1 Ferruginibacter sp.
ACTCGCAATATTGAAGTCAAATTTGTACCGGCTATCTACAATACTGGCGGGGTTAAAATTTAGTCCTGCAATACCGGCATAATTACCGGTTGACATCCCATTCAACGTTTGTGCACTACATGGGATGTTGTAGATAAGAAGCATCAATAACCCAGTTAAAAAATTTTTAGACATGATTCTATTTTTGAGATGCGTTAGTTTTTTATGTTATATGACGACAATAATTTCCCCACTACAAATTTATTGGGGCTTATTTTGAATAGCTATCATGGTGTTGTGGCGATTTATAATTTAGAACAAGAGAAATTTATAATTTAGAACAAGAGCATTTAATTTTTATCCCATTTTCACGTTGATTGTTATTGTTTAGTCTTATTTGGGCTGCCAACAACACCCATTAATGTTGCACCACTAGTTTAGCGAGACCTTCACCCCTTGATTTTAAAATTTTGTTCATCTCTAATTCTGAAATGGGCAATTCTGTAACTGCCGAAGTATCCACAACGTAAACATTGCCATTTGTTGATGCAGGATGCGATGAAACAAATACTACCTTTCTGCCATCTGCGAATTGTTCAATAACAACGCCTGGCTGACTAACCCCATCAACCGTTAACAACACAACCGGCCTTGAAGGCGCATCGTCCTTTTTAATTTTTTGCTCCATCGTTGATTTGTAGAAGCCATACCCTGTTATTTTGTCCTCTAAAAATGCATCTAGTTTATTTCGCAGTTTACTAAGTAAGGAAACCCTTAAAAGAACGCCGCTGATAAAACAAATCAATAAAATAATAATGATGGTTATAATAGATCCTACCAATCCATCCATCGCTTTGGGAATGCCAAACAACGCTGCTAGGCTTTTTGCAATGCCACCGATTTTTGCCATTATTTTCTTAACAAAAAAGATGAGCACAAACAAGGGGACTAAAAAGAATAACCCTCCTGTAACGGTGTCTTTGATGAGCTCGATAATTTTTTTCATTTGTAAGGTTTTGAGTTTGATCCTGATTGTAAACAGTAGCAGTTTTTTTTATCAATCTACTTTTTTAAATATGATTGTCTCTCCATTGCGAGTTAAAAAAAGCTTCCTATTGTCTACTTTATACTCCATTTCGCCCGGCAACATTGCTTTCAAAAAGTCAGCTTCATAGGTTGCGTTTGCACAAAATTTTCGGGTTGCCGCCAGGGGCCCAAGGGTCAGCTTGTTTCCCTTAAAATCAGCCTTTCCGCTAAAATTATTACAGCCTGTTTTGCCCATTGCCTTGCCATCTGTGGTATTAAATTCTATGTAAGGCAAATCGGCTCCCGTAACGGCCTTATTGTTCAATTGTTGCAATACCCAAATGTCGTGTATGCGTTCATCAAAAACAAATCGGCCGCAACCTTCGAAACTTGTATAGTCTTTATCGATACCCCTTTTAATTTCCACACTAACCTTATAGGGGAACTTTTTTCCGTTGCTTGCGTTGATACATTCCTGCTTGTACAATTGAATGATCATTTCGCCAGACTCTACCACTGCACGGTAACGAACCACATTGGCGTCTTGTGCCTTCATACCTTCAACAGCGGGTGTATTAAATTTGAATCCGTCTGCCCGCTTAAATGAAAAATCCTTTTCAAAATCGAGATGCAGCTCCCATCCGTTATCCATCCCTGTCGCATAAAAATCAATACCGTCCATATACTTAGCCTGATGGCTACTTTGCTCGGTATTGCCTTTAACATTGTTTTCTACAGCCATCTCCTGTGGAATTTTTTTGTTTGAATTACAAGACATTACCAGCAATATGCACATTGATATCAAGGAATAGTTCCCGTAATGCTTTTGTTGTTTGATTGTATTAATAATATTCACAAAAATGAATTAAGCTATAATTAAATGGTGTTCTTTTTATAAAAAGTTTCAATTTACAAATAAACTGTGTATCCTGCATTGATGGTCGTTTGGTTCCTCGTAAACTCCTGCCCTATAAATAGCTGGATTTTACTTTTAGTAGTAGGCATATTGCTCAGTTTAACTTCCATTGTAAATGCATCTCCACCCCTGCTTAAATCATTGATGGCATATATCGGTGTAACCTGCAGAAAGGTTTTTTTACTGAATGAATAGTTGCCGATGGCCTGAAAGGTTAAGCCATGCTTATCATACCGTAAAGCCTCCGGAATAAGATCGCTGCCGGGTTTGCTAATGTACTGGTAAGACACAATAGGGAACACCTGTGTTTTTGGTCTCGAATATGGGGAGTACTATAAAATACATTTTTTGGTTTAGGCAAGCACGATATCCACTTCATCTGAAACTCGTATAACCAAAGTAACTTTTTGAAGTTCGAAACTTAAATAATTTAAAGAAAATTGTTTTCGTTTGCAATATATAAATATATATATAGGTAAAAATAAGTACCTTGCTAAAATATTATATGGAAACTTCATAGTAATTTGATTACCATCAAGTTGCGTTAATTTTATTTTTTAGTTCTTCCAAACTATCACAACGCATACATTTTGTTGTTTTTGTTTCAAATTATAAAACAATACATTTCTATTATGCTATTGATTAAAAAACAAGTACTTAAAATTTATGTTTGTAAAGCAACGAAATCACAATATAAAGAGTCTTTGATTTTTAATAGATACTTTACATTGTCCTATTTTACTCAGACGAAAGTCTGTTACATTACATATTTTAAGTATTCGGTCGTGAAGTTTTACAAATGCCTTGATTCAATAAAAAGTAAGTGCCCATTGTTCAAACAATAAATGTATGGAAGTAGAGAACGACGAATTTGTAATGCCAATTTTATGGCCAAAAAAATTATTAGTAAAAATTATGGTATGTTTATTCACGCTTTGCCTGATAATGCCAACTTTTAGCCTAGTACAGGTGTTCTTCAGGTCAAAGATTCCATCTTACTTTTTGCAGCCTACCATCGAAACACTTTTTGATGGGTTAAACCTAATTGTCATTCTTGCCATTGGTTATGAGTTGGTTAAATCGCTTATAATTACCTCCTCCCATAACATTTTTACCATTTATATTGCACATATAACCATTTTTGCCATTTCCTTTAAAATGATTGCCCTAGATATTAAGCATACAGCGCCACAACTATTTATGGTATTGGTGGTTATTATGCTAAGTCTCGGCGTTACTTATTTTCTTTACAAAGGAAAAAATAATAAAAGTTGCCGATTTGCAGGTTATTGAATAAATTTCGAAAAAAATACAATCAAAATTTTATAAAACTCAAAATCTAAAAAAAAAAAAAATGAAGCGTACATTATTAACAACAACAGTTTTAATTTTTCTGTGCATGACAACAGTTGCACAAGACATCAGGGTAAATGCATATGGATCTTATGTTTTTGACGATAAGGTTGATTCTTACTATGATAACACCAGTTATTACGATGGAAAAATCAACGGCGGTTTCCAATGGGGTGTAGGTATCGAAGTATTGCCACGTACTACTCAGGGCATTGAATTACTTTACATCCGTCAGAGTACAAAAGCACCTATGACCTATTACAAAAACGGAGTTAAAAATACCACTTTTGACCTTGGTTTGAATTACATCATGCTCGCTAGCAATCGGTATTTCAGAAAACCCGGCGGTATGGTAGAAGGTTTTGCCGGCGGTATGATGGGTGCAAATATCATCAGTTTGAATAACCCTGATAATGGAAATAAAACCACTAAAACAAAATTTGCATGGGGCATAAGAGGCGGTGCTAATATCTGGGCTTCAGAGAAGGTTGGCATTAAACTTCAGGCGCAATTGTTATCTTCAGTGCAGTCTGCTGGTGGTGGGTTATATTTTGGAACCGGTGGTGTTGGTGCAGGTTTATCTACTTATTCTTCTATGTACCAATTCTCACTGGGAGGTGGTTTGGTGTTCAAAATTCCACGTCAAAAAAAATCATAAATCTTTTATCCGGTTATATTTATCAACCTAAAAAATAGTGAAAATGAAAAAATTAGCTGTATTATTATTTTTTGCTTTGCTTATTACAAACGTTCAAGCACAAAAAATAGTAGGTGGAGAATGGTCGGTGGGTCCTCGTCTTGGAGGATCATCGGGTATTAGTTTAAAAAAACACATGAACTCTAATAGTTTTGCATTTGAATTCATCGCTGCCAATTCTTTTGACAAAGAAGTGGATGGCTTTTCAGTATCAGGTTTATTTGAAAAACTTGCACCCATGAATGGAAATGGACAGGTAAGTGCTCTTTTTGGAGCCGGTTTCAATTTAAATTTTAAAGACAAAACGAAATTTGGCTTGAGCGGCATACTAGGCTTCGACTGGCGCCTAAAAAATGTGCCAGTAACATTGCAGGTTGACTGGCTGCCTACTTGGTATTTTGTCAATGAGAGTTATTTCAGTGGTGTAAATGCTGCATTTACCGCTCGCTATGTATTAAATAGGAAAAAATTTGGTATGAAGTAGGCTGAGTCAAAAAAGTATTTTTTTTTAGTATAGCTACATCAAATTTTACCGCAAAATTTTTTTATGCAACGATTTTATTTATTTCTTTTTGTTGCCTTGGTATTTAGCCAGCAACAATCAATTGCACAGGCAACTTGGCCTAGAGAGATACCATTTACCAAAACGGGTGGAAAAGTAATCATCTATCAGCCACAGCCAGACGCACTTGAAGGCAACACACTTATTGGAAGAGCAGCCATAGCAGGCAAAGAAAAAGCCAGTGATGAGTTGGTATTTGGTGCCATTTTCTATGAAGCAAAGTTAACAACGGATAAAGCTACCCGTATGGCATATCTTGAGTCCATCAAGATTACCAACGTAAAAGTAAAGGGCGTTGATGATTTAGAAAAAATTAAACAACTCATCAGTTTAATAGAAACCGAAGTTCCCAAATGGGAAATGGAAATTTCATTGGATCAATTGGTAAGCACCATTAAAAAGGAGCATCCCGATGCCCCGATCTACAACAATGTTCCGCCAAAAGTTATTTACAGAGAGAAACCCACCTCATTGGTAATTATTGATGGGGAGCCTAAAATTCAAAAAGACAAGGACCTGGATGCTGACAGAGTGGTGAACACGCCCAACCTAGTATTTAAAGAAGGATCTCAATGGAATATGTACAATGGCGGTATCTGGTATAAATCCAATAATGTGCTCAGTGGATGGACAGCTTCCACCAGCATGTCAAAGAAAGTATCGTCTATAAACGACCAGATAAAAAAACAGGAAAAAGAAAACAACGATAACAAGGAAGTAACCGGAAAACCGGAGGTAACCGACATTGTCGTAAGTACTGAACCAGCAGAACTGTTACAAACTAAAGGTGCGCCCGTTTATAAGAAAATTGACAGTACCAGTTTGCAATATGTATCGAATACTGACAATGATATTATAAAAAATACCGACGGTCAGATATTCATTCTTATTGCTGGCAGGTGGTATAGATCTGCATCGTTCAACGGGCCATGGGTATTTAATGAACCGGATAAATTACCAGCAGATTTTTCAAAGATTCCTGAGGGATCTGAAAAAGACAATGTATTGGTAAGTGTTTCTGGCACAGAGGCAGCAGAAGAAGCCATGATTGATTCTGAGATTCCACAAACAGCAAAAGTAGAGCGGAAGACGGCTACTGTTAAAGTTGAGTATGATGGTGAGCCGAAGTTTGAAGCCATTCAAGGAAGCTCGCTTCAATTAGGTATCAACTCTAATTTAACTGTGTTAAAAGATGCAAATAGAAAATATTTTGCTCTAGACAATGGTGTTTGGTTTATCGGGGATAACGCAAAAGGTCCTTGGAAGGTTTCAGATACAAGGCCTTTAGACATCGATAATATTCCTGCAAGTTCTGCTGCTTACAATTCAAAATTTGTGCAGGTGTACGAAAGCACGCCAGAGTACGTGTTGGTTGGCTATACAGCGGGTTACTTGGGAAGTTACATTCAGGGCGACCCGGTGATTGTGTTTGGAACGGGCTATCATTACCAGCCATGGTATGGTAGTGTTTATTATCCACGCCCAACTACTTG
>JBIIPY010000135.1:0-5058 GCA_044342365.1 Ferruginibacter sp.
TTCCTTCCGCGAAAAATCCCCTTGTATTCGGGAAGCAAAGCGAATGAGTCAGCTTTTTGGGTATGGTATAATGCCGAGTCAAGCAGACCCTTTCTCAAATAAGCAGAACCAAGATTTGAATTAGAAATCATTTGTCGGTCGATGCTATTGATTTGCTTTGCAAGTACTAATGCCTTTTGAAAGTACTCAATCTCTTTTGCCGGATTTTCTGTTTCACGCATCAATATTCCAAGTTGATGCATACAGGAACTCATGATTTGGGAACGTTCTTTTCCTGGTATATGAGAAGGGGGTACAATTATCCAGTGATTCACTTCAAGATTATTTGAGTCTTGGGTAATTTTTAAAGACTCCATGAAACACTTTAGGGCTTCGGCATATTCGCCCTTTTGAGTTTTTTGATATCCCTTGCTATTTAATACAGCCGCTTCTAATAATTTGTAGCCAGATTTTTTTGCAATCACGAGTCTTTGCTCATTATAATACAGAGCGGAATCGCGGTCTATCTCATTATAATAATTAACTAGGTTTAAAAGCGCATTTTGCCTTGTAGAATCATCTTTCGAAATCAGATAAGCCTCTTTTAAACCAGCTATATTTTGCTGAGCTAACAGTGCATTTTGAAAGACTAGATAAAGGCAAATAATAAAAAATACAACAAGTTTTTTTTCCATTTTAAACAATTGTGCTTTGAACTTCTATATATTAATTTTCTGAATCACAGATTTTGCTTGAATGGCTCGATTTCATTGATTTTTGTTTTCATTTTCAACTGTCCGATTTTTTCGGACAGTTCACTTCCTTCTTTTTTCAGTTTCGTTTTCAAATCATTCCAATACTTCCTGCTTCGGTCTGTACCGGTAAGTAACTCAATCACATCAATAACTGAAAAATACCACTTCTCTTCTTTCTCATCCCAATGGGTTCTTACTTTTTGCTGCTCAAACAACTTTAATTCGTTTTTCATTTGCTCATGTATTTACCGGTAAGCTAATAATAAACTCACTTCCTTCACCTTCTTTCCCTGCCTGCGCTACCGCTTCGGCAGGCAGGGTTTCCACCTTCAACTCCCCACCATGCGCTTTTACAATATCATAACTCAAACTCAATCCCAATCCGGTTCCCTGCCCGGTGGGTTTAGTAGTAAAGAAAGGTTGGAATATTTTATCTAAGATATTGGGAGGAATTCCATTGCCGTTGTCGGTAACCTTAATCTCTACTTTATCATTGAGCCTTTTTGTACTTACGGAAACAGTAGGTTCATAATCCGCAATACCTTGTTTTGATTTTTCATTCACTGCATAAAAAGCATTGGTAATCAAATTCAAAATCACTCTTCCAATATCTTGTGGAATGATATTGATGTTGCCAATTGTTTCATCAAAATCAGTTTTTAAAGTAGCATTAAAGCTTTTGTCTTTTGCACGAAGCCCATGAAACGCCAAACGTACATATTCATCCGCCAGTGCATTGATATCGGAGGGCTCTTTTACCCCACTGCTGCTGCGGCTATGTTGGAGCATACCTTTAACAATATCGGCAGCTCGTTGGCCATGGTGATTGATCTTTTCTAGATTTTGTTTTACATCATCAGCAATTACGTTTACTTCATCATAATTACCCTTTTTTATTTCTGATTTCATTTCATCGACCAATTCAGCACTTACTTCACTAAAATTATTCACGAAGTTCAGCGGGTTCTGAATTTCATGGGCAATGCCTGCGGTAAGTTCGCCAAGGCTGGCCATTTTTTCTGATTGGATGAGTTGAGATTGGGTAGTGCTCAATTGACGAAGAGATTGTTCTAATTCATTTTTTTGTTGTTGAAGTAAAATTCTTGATTTTTTTTGATTGACACTGTTTCGATAAAACATAGCAGCTACAACCAGCAGCACAATCAACCCACCCAGCAAAGCATACATTTTAATTTTATTTTGATACGCTTTTTCCACCTCAATAATCTCCTGTTGCCGCTGAGCTTCAGCCACAACCAAATTCTGCATGGCCTGCATGTTTTTGGTGCCATATAATGACTCCCTAACAGCATTATACTCTTTTAAATAGTTAAGTGCTTTTGCAGGATCTTTTTTATCATAATAGGATGACAAAAACTCATAAATTTTTAATAAACCAAGTCGAGCGTTAATTTTCTTTCCATAAAAAATAGCCAGGTCAGCATTCTTCAAGGTGGAATCTGTTTGCTTTTGAGCATCATAAAATATACTGATATTTCCATGAATAGCACAAAGATTTCTATAATCTGAATAATAAATAGCCCATTTTTTCCCGTTCGTAAAAGCTTCCATACTGGGTTTAAAATTACCCATATGGTACTCTAGTTCTCCGAGGGTACTGAAAAAATCAGGGTATAGGTCAGGAGCAAAATGCATAATTTTTGCTGATTGCTGAATAAAATATCGAGCAGAATCATATTTCTGTTCTTTGTCAAAAAGCCAAGCAACATTCATATAGGAAATAGCTAGTGATCTTTTATCATCAAGAGTAATATGATCTTGAATTGCTTTGTAATGATAGTTCCTTGCCAGTGGCCAATTAAACAAATCTCCGTGAATCAGTCCTATTCGTCTTAAACAAAGTCCTTTTTCTCCAATGAAGTTATTATCACTTGCTATCTGCAATGCCTGGAAAAGTAATCCCATTGCTTTGGTAAGATCACCTGACTCTCTGTAGGCAAGTCCAAGCACCTGAAGAGCTCTGCATTGACCACGCTGGTATTGAATTTTTTTTGACAATGCATGTCCCTCATTTCCATAAAAAATTGCTGTATCGATATTCACATACCGATATAAAAAGCACAATTCATTGTATGCATTTGCTTTGGCACTATCCGATTTTATCATCTTAAAACCAGCCTTGACACTGTCTATCAGCCGATTTTGAGCATTCAAGGTAACCGGCAAAAGAAAACTGATAAGTATAATAGAAATTTTAGTCATACAATTAGGCAGTATTATTATAAAATAGAAAGTTAAGGATGATTTTTTCTTCAAGTATATTTACTTCAAAGATTTTCGCTATAAATCTTAGTATATATTCAATATAATATGCTCTTATAAATAGTTTTTGATAATTTATAATGGTAGTCGTACAATAAGGTTCGTGCCCACTGTCTCTTTTGTTTCCACTTCCATCTTTCCCCCATGCCCTTTGGTCACTATAACATAACTCAGGCTCAAGCCGAGTCCTGTTCCTTGCCCGGTTTTTTTGGTGGTGAAGAAGGGGTGAAATATTTTATCTAATACTTTCATACAGAATTTTTTTTATTCTCCATTCCCCTCTTAAGTTAGAAGTGTATTGTTTACCAATTTTATTAAATCATTTTTATCGGGCAAATACAGTTGATATTGGCTTACAAATAATTGACTGTTCATACCATATGTGGCATATTCTACCAGCAGCTCATCCTTATCTTTTGAAAGAATGATGCCAATCGGTGGGTTATCAGTTTCTGTGTTTTCTTCATTGGCAAAATAGCCGAGGTACAGGTTCATTTGCCCAATATCATCATACTGTACTTCATTTATCTTTAAATCTATCAATACAAAGCAGCGGAGGATGCGGTGATAAAACACAAGGTCAACCCGGTAGTGTTTGTTGTTTATTGTCATGCGGTGTTGCCTGCCTACATAGGTAAAGCCTTTGCCCAACTCTAATAAAAACTGTTGCAAGTTGTTGCACAAATGATTTTCTAATTCCAGTTCAGATGGAAGTTGTTCTTCAGGTATTTTTAAAAATTCAAAAACATAAGGGTCTCTTAAAACATCTTCTGGTTTTGAGATTTGTTGCCCTTGAGCAGATAGATGTAAAATCTCCTCTTTATTTTTGCTAAGTGCCAACCGCTGAAAAAGGGCGGTATTTTTCTGCCGCACTAGTTCCCTTACATTCCAGTTTTCTAGCTGTGTTTGCTTTTCGTAAAAACTTCTTTCTAATGGGTCATCTATTTTCAAAAATTCTACCACGTGACTCCAACTCAATTGGTGCGACACTGTCGCACCAATTGGATAGGTCAGGTAAAACTGTCTGAACCGCTTTACATTACTTGCACTAAATCCTTTTCCATGTAGTAGCGAAAGGTCTTTGGCTAAATTGGTAATCAATGCCTTACCGTATTCTGCCCTTGCTTTACCTCCTTGCTCAAACTCTATAATATGCTGCCCAATTTGCCAATAAGTTTTAAGCAATTGGGTGTTTATAGCTTGGGTTGCTTTTACCTGACCATACTTGTAGGTGTCAGAAATTTTAACCAGTAAATGCTGGTAGTCTGGTTCAGGAATATTTTTTGAAATTACTTCTTCCATGTTAAGGATTTTAAGAATTAGTAATTGGCAACAAAATAACAAACTCAGTTCCCTCTCCCTCCGTTGCTTCCACTTTTATTTCTCCTCCATGCGCTTTCACTATGTCATAACTTAAACTCAATCCCAGTCCGGTTCCCTCACCTGTTGGTTTGGTCGTAAAAAAGGGCTGGAAGATCTTCTCTTTTACCTGATCGGACATGCCCGTTCCATTATCTGCCACTTCAACAACTACCTGATTGCCCTCTTGTCTGGTTGTTAAGGTTACCCGGGGCTTGTAGCAGCTATCCTTGTCCTTTTTCTGCCGCTCATTCACTGCATAAAATGCATTGTTGATGAGGTTCAGAATTACCCTACCAATATCCTGGGAAACTACCTGCACCTGTTGGAGGTTGGCATCTAATTTTAAATCAAATTCTGCATTAAAACTCGGATCCTTTGCCCTCAGTCCATGATAGGATAAACGCAGGTACTCATCGCAGAGAGCGTTGAGATCCGTTAATTCTTTTTGTCCGGATGTTTTACGCGAGTGTTGCAGCATTCCCTTTACAATGGCATCGGCTCTTTTTCCGTGGTGGTTTATTTTTGTCTCATTCTCTTTAATGTCTTTCGCTAACAGTTTTACTTCTTCCAAATTTCCCTTGTTCGCTTCAGTTTCGAGCTCTTCTATCAATTCTACATTCACTTCGGCAAAATTATTTACGAAGTTCAGTGGGTTTTGAATTTCGTGGGCTATACCTGC
>JBIIPY010000046.1:0-20262 GCA_044342365.1 Ferruginibacter sp.
TTGATAACTGGTATCGCAACCAGTAGCGTCTGTAGCAAAAACAGTGTAGGTACCCGCTCCTAAATTTGAGAATACATTAGAGGTTTGGGTGGCTCCTCCATTTAACGAAAATTGATATGGAGTTGTTCCCACACCAGTGGCTACATTCACAGTGATGGAGCCATTGGTGTTGTTACAGGTGGTAGGTGCAATGGCGGTAGTAACAGGCAGCGTATTGTTTCTGCTGATGGTAATGGTATCTAAACTCACCATGTTTGCACCAACTGGGCAGGAACCAAAAGTGGTTCGCACTACATATTGGGTGGCACCTGGGGGTGGACAAACATTGGGAAAGGAAATATCTAACAAACCAGCGGAGGTAGTAGTCGTATCTGCCGTGGCCAATACGGTGCCGGTCATGCTGAGTAATTGAGCGCTAACAAATTTTGAGGTACCGCTGCTTGGGGTAAAACGGTATCCAGTATTTGCTTCTGTAAATTGTGTACAGTTTTTTCCGGGGGGTGTTGCAAATTTTGTTCTGGTGTCATCTTGGATTCCTAAAATGGCTAACCCCCCTGTTGCGCCAGACGGCCATGTAGGGCAGATAGGTTTATTCAACACAAAAATTTCAATTAAGCCTGTGCTTTCATGTAATACTATTTGAGAAGTAGCAATAAGATTGGTACAACTAAACATTCTAATATCTAAAAAACTTATTACAAATTTTCTACAAGGTGCGGTTCCTATAATGTTGTATTCTATTCTTCTGCTAGGTAACGGGGTCGCACTTGGATCAATATCATGGTAAACTCCCATTATGGCTGTTCTTGGATAGTAGGTGGTACCTATCCCACCGGGTGATGCAGGAGCATTGTAAGGCAAAGGTTGAGGCAAGCCACCTACACTAAGCGTATACGCATTGTCTTCATCAGCACAAATAGCTTCGAAAGTAACTATACCATTGGAGCCTACTACAATGTTGTTATAGGTTTGACCGTAAAAACAAAAGGGGAAGTTCATTGGTATCAAACCAGAATACTTGTCATCAATGTAGATAGACGGAATTGCAGTTCCTTGGTCGTAAGGATAAGCATTGTAAGGGATACTCGTTACAAGATATTGATCTGTTTCTTTTACATGTGGTACCTGAAAACTCACTGTTGTACACGGGTTGCCACATGACAATGGGATAACCGTATTGTTTATATTGGTAGGTAAACAACTTTGTGAAAAAACTTCGGTTGGTTGGTAGAAAAAGGTAAGCATTCCAACAAAAGTCAGTTGTAAAAATTTTCTCATGATGTATTGTTATCGGTAATATGTGTTGCCATGAAGTTAGCTAAAAAAAAAGAATTGTTAAAATTACCGATCGCTTATGTAGATAAGTTTAATAGTGCCATCTCACAAAGGCTTCCATAGCAGCATATTGTGTCATGCCCAATTGTGCGTATAATTTAGCGGTATTGCCGTTTCGCTCTTCTGCTCTCTGCCAAAATTCCCTGTCGTCATTACCCTGAAACGGTACACTGTCTTTCTGCGATTGGTGAATAAATATGCCATGGCGTTTCTTCACCACCTGGTCGGGACTCATGGGAATGGCCATTTCAATTTCGGTAATGTCCCATTCCTGCCATGCTCCTTTGTAGAGCCAAAGCCAGCAGCCGTTTAACCAATCGTACCCTTCGGCTTTGAGTCTTTGAAGGGCTTCTATCACCACATCAAAACAAACCTTGTGGGTACCATGCGGGTCGGCAAAGTCGCCGGCACAAAATATTTGCTGGGGTTGTAGTTTTTGCAATAGCTCCATCGTTTGTAAAATGTCTGCTTCGCCCATCGGTTTTTTTTCGATGGTGCCAGTTTCATAAAAAGGCAGGTTCTGAAAATGAATCTGGTCGTCTGTAAGTCCTACATATTTACAAGTTGCTTTGGCCTCACATCTTCTAATGAGACCTTTGATGGCCCTGATATCTTCTGTATCTTTTTCTGTTGATTTTTTTTGCGCTAAAAATGAAGTTGCATCTGTGAGCAGCTGTTTGCTTTTGCTGTGGTCCATTTCAAACATCGTATCAAGCCCTACAGCAAAATCTAAAAAACGAGTCACGAATTCATCTGTTACCGCAATGTTTCCGCTGGTTTGATAAGCTACATGTACCTCATGCCCTTGGTCATGTAACCGCATAAAAGTACCACCCATACTAATGATGTCATCATCGGGGTGAGGGGAGAAGATGAGCGATTTTTTCGGGAAAGGGTTGTTTCTTTCTGGATGATGTAAGCGGGTTTCTGTTGGTTTACCACCTGGCCAGCCTGTGATGCTGTCTCTTAGTAAATAATAAACCTGTAGGTTGGTTTCATAAGCATCGCCTTTTTCGGTGAGCAAATCGTTCAAACCATTGTCATTGTAATCGTGATTGGTTAAACTCAATACGGGCTTGTTCAATTTTAATGCGAGATTAATCACTGCTCTTTTTATCATTTGATTGTCCCACTCACATTCACCCGTCAACCAAGGGTATTTAAATCGCGTAAGTTCCGATGCCGCGGCATCATCCAATACAAAACTACAGTCGTCGTGGTTTTGCAACAAAGATGCTGGAATGTCTTCTGTATCATCCAGCTCCACTGCTTTTTGTATCACCGGCGCCTTGGTTTGGCCCCATGCCATCAATATAATTTTTTTTGATTTCAATATGGTGTTGATGCCCATGGTGATGGCCATACGTGGTACCTGACTCATGTTACCAAACTCATACGCATTGGCAATTCTGGTACTGTTGTCTAAGGTGATCAGACGGGTTTTGGTGTAAATACCACTGCCGGGTTCGTTGAAACCGATGTGGCCGTTTTGACCGATGCCCAATATTTGCAAGTCTAAACCACCTGCATCTTCTATTTTTTGTTCATAATCTCTACAATGTTCTTTTACGCCATCTTTCGAGATCATCCCATCGGGCACATAATAATTATTGGGATCGATATCGGTATGTTCAAAAAGATACTTCCGCATAAAGTAGTGGTAACTTTGCAACGCATCTTTTTCCATCGGATAGTATTGATCCAAATTAAAAGTGATCACATTTTTAAAACTCAATCCTTCTAATTGATGCATTCTTACCAATGCCGCATATAAGGTTTTTGGACTACTTCCTGTTGCCAAACCAATCACCGCTTTTTTGCCTTCAGCATTTTTATCTTTAATGAGTTGTGCAATGATGCCGGCTACATAGGCAGAACCATCTTTGGGAGAAGGAAAAATCTTAACTGGAATTTTTTCTAATGAGTCGGTTAAATCAATTTTTGTCATAAAAAAGAAGGGCTAAAAATGTGATGACTGATGTGCGTAAATGTAGTGGAATATTCGCTGCGCACCAAGCAGAAGCCATTCAAAAAAGCGATTTGAAAGTTATTTTTTAGTATTCAATCGATTTGTATGATTCAAAAATTCACAAAAAGATTGAATTAAATTTAAAAAAGTTACATTGTTTACAAAAGTGATTTCTTTAAATGAAAAAGCTATAAGATTCACTGTGTAAAGGCATTTGAAGCCTTACTGCTGTTTTTAATTTACTTCAATTTCATGTGCAAACAGCCAGGCTTGATTGCCAGCTCCAGGTAAACCATCCCCAATGGTACCTTTGTTTTTTGCCAGAATTTTAATGAATCTTGTCTGCGTGTTTATGCGGCACTTGTAATTTAAATGGCGACTATCTTTTACGGTGGTTACAGTTTCCAGCAATTTAAAATCAACCCCATCTTCACTGCTGTAAAAAGAAACTTCGTTTGGTCGGTAAATCCAACTACCAGTTTGTTCAAAAGCATGAAAGATGATCTCATTGATGTTGGTCATGCTATCTAGGTCAACGATGGCTTCTAGGTCTTTCCCTGAAAAACCAATAAACTGTGAACTTTTGCTCATGCCCATGGTATTTTGTACGCCATCTACCAGGGTAAATGCACCGCTGCCTGCATATCCTTTTGATGCTGGTTGGGTAAGGGTTGCTTTTTTGCCACTGGCTTTGTTGACCAAAAATGTTTGTTGCACCAGATTGCTGATGTTGTTTCCATTGGCATCCTGCAGGGCGGCTTGTAGTGCTGTATTTTGGGTAACCACAACAGGGCCTTCGTATTTTTTATAAACTGAATTATTGGTTTTGTAAAAAATAGTTCCTTCGGGATGAAGCGAACTCAGTTGCCATGCAATGCCCTTGTTGGCTGTTTCAATTACTTTAGATTGTAAATCGTAATAGGCATTGCTGTAATTGATGCCATTTTTTTTGTAGTAAGAAAAGATAGATGGAAGTCTGCTTTCAAAATCTTTCCAATTTTTTTTTGCTTTGGGCGTCCACAATACTTCGGCCAGCGCAGCCATTCTTGGAAAAATCATGTAGGCTACCTTCTCTTCATTTTTGATGTATTCAGTCCACACATTGGCTTGTGCTCCCAAAATATATTTTGATTCATCAGCTGATAATGCTGCTGGTATTGGATCGTAGCTGTACACTTTTTCTAACGAGGTATAACCACCAATGGTAACACTGTCTTCGTTGTTGCTTTGTGAATGATCAAAATACATCCAGCCGCCGGGCGTCATAATTACATCGTGTTTGTCTTTGGCTGCGATGATGCCACCTTCTTCTCCTCTCCAGCTCATCACAGTAGCATTGGGTGCAAGGCCGCCTTCTAATATTTCGTCCCAGCCAATTATTTTTTTACCCTTGTTGTTGATGTATTTTTCTATCCGCTGAATAAAATAACTTTGCAAGCCATGTTCATCCTTTAAATTTTTTTCTTTGATGAGGGCTTGTGCAAATGTTGATCTTTTCCAAGATTCTTTTGGGCATTCATCGCCCCCAATATGAATGTATTTGGATGGAAACAACAGTACCACTTCATTGATCACATTTTCCAGAAAATGAAATGTGAATTCCGTTGGGCTAAACACATCTTCAAAAACACCCCAGGTTTGTTGTACTTGTTTGCCCGTGCTGATGCCCGCCCATGGTGTACTTTCCAATACCTTGGTACTTTCTGAGGGAAAGCAACTGAGTTCGGGATAGGCGGCAATGGCAGCAGAGGCATGACCAGGCATTTCGATTTCTGGAATCACATCAATATGCCTTTCAGCTGCATACTGCACCACTTCCCTTATTTCTTCCTGCGTATAAAAACCTCCGTATCGTAAACCATCGTTGCCAGTACCGGGATACCTCCCAATGATGGTGCCGTTTCTATAACCACCTACGGAAGTTAATCGGGGGTACTTTTTAATTTCAATTCTCCAGCCTTGGTCGTCTGTTAGGTGCCAATGAAAACGATTTAATTTGTAGGCTGCTAAGTAATCGATGTATTTTTTTACAAACGAAACGGGTTGAAAATGCCGGGCTACATCAAGGTGCATGCCTCTGTAAGCAAAGCGGGGTTCATCTTTAATGTACAACTGTGGAATGGCTACTTTACCAGTTAGCAAACGATCTGCATCGTTTATCGGTATCAGCTGTAGTAAAGTTTGAATGCCATAAAAAATCCCTTTTTTGTTTGGTGCATCAATGAAAATGGTTTCGTCTGTAATGCGAAGTTCATATCCCTCCGTTGCACCCATATCTTTTTTAGAAAGCGATAGTTCTATAAATTTATTTTGGGTGTTTGCGATTTCCCTATTTTTCATCATGCCGTTCTGTATAGCAATGGGATAATGAAACCGCTCTTCCAACATTTTATTTAAATATTGTGCTTCTTTTTTTAATGCGTTGTCGTTGTAGTTGCATACCAACTTTGCCGGCCAAATAAAATTACCTTGGCCTACTTTAATGGAAGAGGGGGCTGGTACAAGGTTTAACTGTGCTACTGCGGTTAAAGAAAAAAAGAGACAAGCATTCAACAACCATTTTTTCATATCTATAACTTTAATATAACGTTTAAGCCACCAGGTTTTTGCCAAGTATAGCAGATGTTATCATTTACTAATACCAACATTCAATTGCACAGCAACCTTCGTATTTCCATCGATTTTTTTGAAAGGGCAACTTTTATTTCAAAACTGGCAATACAAAATTGGTAGCATTCATCCCTTTGTAAATTTTAATGGATGCTTTTTGAAAATCACTTTCATTGGCTGTATAAATATCTACAAATTTTTGTGGATTCCTGTCGGCTAAGGGAAACCAACTGCTTTGTATTTGAATCATCAGGCGATGTCCTTTTTTAAAAGTGTGTGCAACATCGGGTAATTCAAAAGAAACAGTAGTGGCCTGATTTGGTACAAAGGGTGCCGGCTTTTCGAAGCTGTTCCTAAACTTGCCGCGCATAATTTCACCTCTTACCAACATTTGATAGCCCCCCATGGTATAATTATTGCCATTGCTTTTGCTATCGGCAGGGTAATTAAAGGTGTCGGGAAAAACGTCTATGATTTTCACTACAAAATCTGCATCAGTGGTAGAGATGCTGGTGAGTAAATTGGCAATTACTGGCCCAGCCAATGTAAGGTCTTCGCTTAATGCTGGTGTTTCAAAACTGAGTACATCCGGTCTTCTGCTGGCAAATCTTTGATCATCTGTCATGTACTCTCTTGTTCTGCGAAAATGAACATCTTCTGTGTAAGGCACAGGTTTTGCAGGGTCGCTCACATACTCACTGTAACGCATACCCGTTGCCGTTTTTTTAGCCACAAAGGCTGGATTAAATGACAATTCGTTGTTGGTACCAATTACCATGGTTTGGTACGTTACTTCAGCTGGCGGCCATTGGGATAAATTTTTCCAATTATTTTCACCGGTAAAAAAGATGCTGGCTTCCGACAGAGAAGCCAAGTTGCCAATGCCTTTTAAATGGTATTGGAAAAAAGGGATCTCTATATTTTGTTGGTAGTAATCAGATGTGTTGCTTAAAAAGCGAGCGTTGCCCAAATAGCTGCCTTCTCTGCTCCACTGCCCGTGGTACCATGGGCCCATCACTATCTTATTATTGGTGCCCTTGCTTTGTTTTTCTGCGGCTTTATAGGCATTCCATGCGCCCCAACAATCTTCGGCATCAAACAATCCACCCACCCATAACATGGCTGGTTGTACATTGTACAAACCTACTCTTGCATTGCGCGCTTTCCACCATTCATCGTAATTGGGATGTTCCATCATCTGGTGCCAGAATTTGATGCTATCGCCCATCAGCTTGCTTAAATTTTGTAAGGTTCCTGCTTTCAGGTAAAAATCAACATTGTCTTTGCTTGTAGTGCTAAATCCTGTGCCATAATTTTGAGTGGGTTTTGGATGGGGTTTACCAAACACCGGATAAAAACTGAATGCATCCATTTGAAAAAATGCGCCGTTGTGGTGAAAATCATCACCCATAAACCAATCGGTAACGGGTGCTTGCGGGCTCACCGCTACAATGGCGGGATGATTGCTCAAAGCCGCCATGGTACTGTAAAATCCGGGATAAGAAGTGCCCATAACGCCTGCCTTTCCATTATTGTTGGCAATGTTTTTTACCAGCCAATCCATCATGTCGTAGGTATCGCTGGCTTCGTCTATTTCTTTACCTTTTTTATTTTTATTGAACGGACGAACGTCTTCAAAAACCCCTTCACTCATATAACGGCCGCGTACATCCTGAAATACAAAAATATATCCTTCTTTGGCGTATTTCAGCTTGTAAGTACTCCACAAGCTTGTGTATTTATCTTCACCATAAGGCGCGCAGGAGTAGGGAGTACGGGTGATGAGGAATGGATGTTGTTCTTTGCTGTCGGTGGGCGTGTAAACAGCCGTAAACAATTTCACCCCATCTCTCATGGGGATGTACACTTCTTTTTTGCTGTAGTTGTTGGCAAACCAAATACTATCTGCATTTTGCGCGCTTACATTTGCTGTAAAAAAGAGGACAATCAGTAGTATTCTCCAATTAATCATGATGGTTATTTTTTAGATTGCTAAATTTACCGAAACAAAACGATATGCCATGAAAGAACATGAACAGCTTATTACACAGTTTTACACGGCCTTCTCTCAAAAAGATGCTGCGGGTATGAATGCATGTTATAGTGATGATATTGTTTTTTATGATCCTGCATTTGAATTGTTGCAAGGCAAACAGGTGTATGCCATGTGGGAGATGCTTTGCCACAATGCCAGAGAGTTCTCCTTGTCATTTCACAATATCAAAGATTTGGGAGATGGTTATTACAACTGCGATTGGACGGCTCATTATACATTTTCAAAAACAGGGCGCAAAGTAGTGAACAATGTAAAGGCACACATGAAAATAGAAAGAAATAAAATTACCGAACACAGTGATGCATTTAGTTTGCACAAATGGAGCACGCAGGCCCTGGGTTTTTCGGGATGGCTGCTGGGTTGGAATAGCTTTTTTCAACGCAAGATTAAGAATACTGCCAAAAGAAACTTATTGAAGTATATGCAGTAGGAGTAGTTATTGTAAAAATTTCTTTGATAAAAATTGCAGGTTCTAAAAAGAAATGAAGTTGGAGATAACTCCAGCTTCGGTGTAGTGTCTAAAAAGAAATGAAGTTTGAGATAACTCCAACTTCGGTGTAAAATTGCAGGTTCTAAAAAGAAATGAAGTTGGAGATAACTCCAACTTCGGTGTAGTGTCTAAAAAGAAATGAAGTTGGAGATAACTCCAACTTCGGTGTAGTGTCTAAAAAGAAATGAAGTTTGAGATAACTCCAATTTAGGCGTAAAAAAGAGCCAGGTTTTAAACTGACTCTTCGTATAAATAAACTAGTTGTAAGCTCAATTATTCTACCCTTGTAATTTTGATGGTGTTGGTAGCCAGATGCTCCTTCACTGGTGTACTGCCTGTATTGATGATAACGTCGCCGGTATTTACAAAACCTCTTTCTTTTAAAATGTTTATCTGATCGAAAATAATATCATCCAAACTTTCTTCTTCAGCATAATAAAAGGCACGTACTCCCCAGCTTAAACTCAATTGGCTGATCAAACTTTTCTCTTTACTAAATATGTATAACGGTGTTTTGGGTCGGTAACTACTCAGCATAAATGCTGTATACCCACTCTGGGTCATACCTATCAAAGCGTGTGCATGTGCGTCTTTTGCAAGTCTTGCTGCATTGTAGCAAATAGCATCACTTAAAAAAGAAGGAGAGTGGGGTTGAGGAGCAAGGATATCATCTTTGTCATATTCATACACCGATTTTTCAACTTCCATGATAATTTTACTCATGGTTTCAACCACTAACGTTGGATATGAACCTGTAGCTGTTTCTCCGCTTAGCATCACCGCATCTGCACCTTCCAGCACAGCGTTGGCCACATCACTCACTTCACTTCTGTTTGGTTTGGTACGATCGAGCATGCTTTCCATCATCTGTGTAGCTACAATCACCGGTTTGGCTCTGTGCATACATTTGCGAATGATGTCTTTTTGTATGATGGGTACTTGTTCGATGGGCACTTCTACACCCAAATCGCCTCTGGCTACCATCACACCATCGCTTTCTACAATAATATCCCGCAGGTTTTTCAATGCTTCGGGCATTTCAATTTTGGCGATCACTTTTATTTTACTGTCTCTGTCTTTGATTATTTTTTTCAGCTCTACGATGTCTATTGTTTTTCTTACAAACGACAATGCTACCCAGTCTAATTTTTGGTCGATAATAAAATCAAGATCCACCAAATCTTTTTCTGTTAAAGAGGGCATGGTAAGTTCACTGTCTGGCAGGTTTACCCCTTTTTTGGGCGTAAGTAAACCGCCAAGGGTAACGCTGAGTTTAATGTCTGTATCATTTAAAATTTCCAACACTTTCAACTCCATCTTTCCGTCGTCTAAAAATATTCTTTCTCCAGGTTGAACATCTGTTGTTAGATTCGGATAAGAAACATAAATTTTCTCTAGGCTTCCCACCATCTTTTGAGTGGTGAATATTATTTCATGCCCTTCGGTTAATATTAATTTCCCATCCTGCAAATCGCCTACACGCAGTTTTGGTCCCTGCAAATCGCCAAGTATGGCAATGTTATAGGGCTCTTCTCTGATGATTCTTCTGATATGTTCAATTACTTCTTTTTTATCTTCGTGCGTACCATGAGAAAAGTTGAGTCGGAATACATTTACACCTGCTTTTACCAACGCCAGTAATTTATCGTAGGTGTCGCAGGCAGGCCCTACGGTAGCTACTATTTTGGTTCTTTTTTGTGAATGTGATTTCCCTGCAGTTTTGTCCATCCCTTGGTGCAGGTATTTGCCTAAATGTTTGCTCATGTTTTGAAAGTTGGTTGTATGATATTGATTAACTGGATAGGATTTTTACAATCTTGAGCCACTCTTCACTGATTTTTTGTTTTTTCTTCACTGCTTCATCCAAGGGTGTGTAATGCATTTTGTTGTTTACGATGCCTACAAAAACGTTGTGCCTGCCTTCTAATAAACATTCCACTGCATGGTAACCCATTCTGCTGGCAATGAGCCTATCCATACAGGTTGGTGAACCACCTCTTTGTATATGGCCTAAAATACAAACGCGCACACTTTGGTTGGGCAATTTAGATTTGATGAATGCAGCTACTTCCTGTGCACCTCCAAATTCGTCTCCTTCTGCCACCACAATAAGGTTCACTAATTTTTTTCTTTTTTCCTTTTCCGCTAGTGAAGCCACAATTTCATTGATCATGGTTTTTCTTTCAGGAATCAAAATATTTTCGGCACCGGTAGCAATACCACTGTGTAATGCAATGTAACCAGCATCTCTGCCCATTACTTCAATTACAAACAATCGATCGTGTGCATCGGCCGTATCTCTTATTTTATCGATGGCTTCCACCGCTGTGTTTACTGCAGTATCAAAGCCAATGGTAAAATCGGTTCCAGCAATGTCTTTATCGATGGTGCCCGGTAAGCCAATGCAAGGAATGTCGAACTCTGTGCTAAAAATTTGGGCGCCTTTAAAACTGCCATCTCCACCTATAATGACAAGGCCATCAATGCCGCGTTTTTTTAAATTATCGTATGCTTTTTTGCGTCCTTCGTATTCTAAAAACTCTTTGCAACGAGCTGTTTTTAATATAGTACCACCTCTTTGAATGATATTGGCTACACTTCGGCTTTCCATCTGAAAAATATCATCCTCTACCATTCCTGTATATCCTCGCATGATGCCATACACTTCTAATCCATGATAAATGGCAGTTCTTACAACGGCCCTTATGGCAGCATTCATTCCCGGACTGTCACCGCCGCTGCTTAATATCCCAATTCTTGAAACTTTTTTTTTCATTCTGAATAAACTATTAGATTAAATGTTCATATGGCAAGCGTTCAATTGTGTCAAAAATACACACTAATTGTGTAATTCCTTCATGTTCATATTTTGATTATATTAGCCTTATCAACATTAGCCTATATCATTATTTAATATTAAAATAAAACATATGAAGTCTTTTATTTTGTCTACACTGCTCATGTGTACGGGGGGAATAACCATGAGCCAATTGATTTACCCAACTACGAAAAAAGAAAATGTGACCGACGATTATTTCGGCACCAAAGTAGCCGATCCTTATCGTTGGCTCGAAGACGATAACAGCGAAGCCACCAAAAATTGGGTAACGGAGCAGAATAAAGTAACGTTCGATTACCTTAATAAAATACCCTACCGCGAACAATGGTACAAAAAAATGGAATCGTTAAACAACTACCCCCGATACTCTTCTCCATCAAAAGGGGGCGATTATTTTTACTTCAGTAAAAACGACGGTTTGCAAAACCAGTCTGTATTGTATCGTCAGAAGGGTTTGAACGGAACGCCTGAACAGGTGTTGGATCCCAATAAGTTTTCAGCAGAGGGAACCACGAGTTTGGCCACTTTTTCATTGTCTAAAAACGGGCGTTATGCTGTGGTAGGAAAATCAACGGGTGGGAGCGATTGGCGCACATTTTTTGTAATGGATATGCAAACCCTACAGTACCTGCCAGATTCGTTGGCGTGGGTAAAAGTTTCAGGTGCCAGTTGGTTGGGCGATGGTTTTTTTTACAGCAGATATCCCTCAACTGAAAAGGGCAAAGAGCTAAGCACCAAAAATGAAAATCACCAGGTGTATTACCACAAAGTAGGTACGTCACAATCAGCAGATAAACTCGTGTATGAAGATCCTGCTAATCCACTTCGATTTCATAGTGTGTCTGCAACTGAAGATGAGCGTTACGTGTTCTTGAATATTTCTGATAGAAGTAGAAAATCTGGAAATGCTGTTTGGTATTACGACAATAAAAGTGCAGATAAAACCTTTAAACCCATCATTGCAGAAGCAGGTGATTATTTGTATTCCTTAGTGGATGAACACAATGGAAAATTTATCATGAGTACCAACGACGGCGCAAAAAACCAAAAAGTGGTTTTGGTAGATCCCGCCAATCCCTTCGGTTCTAACTGGAAAACATTGATTCCCGAACAACCAGAAAACATCACTTCTATTTCTACTGCCGGAGGAAAAATGTTTGTAACCTATTTAAAAGATGTTACCAGCCGAGTGTATGTGTACAGCTATGATGGCAAAAAAGAAGGGGAAGTAAAATTACCTTCACTTGGATCTGCGGGTGGTTTTGATGGTGAAAAAGAAGACAAGTTTGTATTTTATACGTTCACCTCTTTTACATTTCCTCCCACCATTTACAAATATGATATTGCCACCGGAAAAAGTGAAGTGTTTCGCAAGCCAGAGGTAAAATTTGATCCCGAATCTTATACCACCGAACAAGTTTTTTTTACTAGCAAAGATGGCACCAGAGTGCCCATGTTCATTGTGTACAAAAAAGGATTAAAGATCAATGGTAAAAACCCCACCATGCTGTATGCCTATGGAGGGTTTAACATCAGTACCAATCCCGGGTTTAATCCGTCTCGCATTAGTTGGTTAGACCAAGGTGGCGTTTACGCAAGCGCTAATTTAAGAGGGGGCAGTGAGTATGGCGAAAAATGGCACGAAGCAGGGATGTTGCTGAAAAAACAAAATGTGTTTGATGATTTTATTGCAGCAGGTGAATTCCTGATTTCAAAAAAATATTGCAGCAAAGATTACCTGGCCATCTATGGTGGATCAAACGGTGGTTTATTGGTGGGCGCAGTGGCTAACCAGCGTCCCGATTTGTTCAAGGTAGCTATACCTGCAGTTGGTGTAATGGATATGTTGCGTTTTCACAAGTTTACCATTGGGTTTAACTGGATTGCAGAATATGGCAGCAGTGAAAGGTCAGAAGCCGATTTCAAAAATCTGTACGGCTACTCGCCCATGCACAACATACCAGCAAAATCTTACCCGGCCACTATGGTTACTACTGCCGATCACGACGACAGGGTTGTGCCAGCGCACTCTTTTAAATACATTGCCAGTTTACAAGAAAAATACAAGGGCAACAACCCGGTGTTGATAAGGGTTGATGTAAACAGTGGCCATGGAGCTAGCAATCTCAAAAAAGGAATGGAAACCACGGCTGATATTTATTCATTTATTTTTTACAACATGGGTGTAACGCCGAAATTTTAATACAAAAAAATCCCACTTTGCAGTCGGCCTGCTAAGTGGGATTTTTTATTAGTTGAATAAAGACATCACATTCTTTCAGGCACTGCAATACCCAACAGCTGCATTCCTTTTTTGAGCACTGCGGCTGTCATAACGGCTAGCCTTAAGCGAAGTTGCTTTTTTGCTGCTGTCTCAGCATTGGCAATAGAGTGTACTGTGTAAAAGGAATTAAATGTTTTAGCCAGGTTAAATACATAAATGGCAATTTCTGATGGATTTAATTCTTTGGCAGCTTTGGTTAATACCGGATTAAATTGTTCGAGTGTAACCAAAATATTTTTTTCTAACGGCTCCAGGTCTTCTGCAACTGCAGCATCTTCCAAAAGCGTTTCTTTCCTTAAAATACTTTTTATTCTGGCGTGGGTATATTGAATAAATGGTCCTGTAAACCCGTGAAAGTCGATGCTTTCTTCAGGGTTGAATACCATTTTCTTTTTTGGATCTACCCGCAACAGGTAAAACTTCATGGCACCCAAGCCCAGTGTTTTGTACAAGGCTTCCAGTTCAGCTGGTTCAAAGTCTTTCACCTTACCCAGTTCTTCGGTATGTTTTTTAGAAGTGGCAATCATTTCTTCTACCAAATCATCTGCATCTACCACGGTACCTTCTCTGCTCTTCATTTTTCCGGATGGCAATTCTACCATGCCATAACTGAGGTGGTAAATATTATCTGCGTAGGGCTCTCCCAATTTTTGTGCAATCAGTTTCAACACTTTCATGTGGTAATTCTGCTCATCTCCAATTACGTAAATACTTTGATCAATCTTGTATTCTTGGTATTTCTGTTGTGCCAATCCAATATCTTGGGTGATGTACACAGAAGTGCCATCTTTTCTCAACACAATTTTTTCGTCTAATCCATCGGCGGTTAAATCAATCCAAACACTGCCGTCTTCCTTCCTAAAAAAAACGCCTTTGTCTAAACCCTGTTGCACAATGTCTTTCCCCAACAAGTAAGTGTTGCTTTCGTAATAAGTTTTGTCAAAATCACTTCCGATGCGTTCATAGGTAACATCAAAACCGCTGTACACCCAACTGTTCATGGTTTGCCATAGTTGCATTACCGCTGGTATGCCAGCTTCCCAATCTTGCAACATTTGTTGGGTGGCTTTCATGATGGGGGCCTCTTTTTCTGCCGTTTTTTCATCGAGCCCCGCTGCTACGCCTGCTTTTATTTGAAGTTTGTATTCATCATTGAATTTTACATAATATTCTCCTACAAAATGATCACCTTTTTTGCCGGTGCTTTCTGGCGTGGCGCCTTTGGCAAATAGCTGCCAGGCTATCATACTCTTACAAATGTGTACGCCACGATCGTTTACTATACAGCTTTTAAACACTTCGTACCCATCTGCTTTCAAAATTTCTGCCACACTCCATCCTAAAAAATTGTTCCTCAAATGCCCAAGGTGCAGGGGTTTGTTGGTGTTGGGGCTAGAGTATTCTACCATTACCCTTTGGCCATTTTTTGGGGAGAGGCCATAACAAGCATTGTTGTATTGCCCTTTTAGCAACTGTAACCAATAATCGTCTTTTATTTCGAGGTTTAAAAATCCTTTGATGATGTTGTATCCTGCAAACAATTCGGGGAATTGTTGCAGCAATGCATTGCCCAATGCCTCCCCAAGGGCTGCGGGGTTTTGGCCAGTTTTTTTAAGCAGAGAAAATAAAACAACGGTATAGTCGCCGGTAAACTCTTCCTTGGTTTGATTTACCTGAAAATCGTTTTCAGTAAATGGCTGTTGATAGAGTTGGGTGAGCGTTTTGCTGGTAGCATTTTGAATTTGTGCAACGATAGACATGCCGCAAATATAGTTCATGACCGGCTAGCTTCAAAGTTGGCCGAAAAGAACAACGTAAAAATGCTATGCAAGGGTGCTGGAACAATGGCAATAAAACAGTACCTTTGCGCCCATTTTATTCATATGATTAGTGTAAATAATGTTACCCTCGCCTATGGCAAAAGGGTATTGTTCGACGAAGTAAACATCAATTTCAACAAAGGAAATTGTTATGGTGTAATTGGTGCCAATGGTGCCGGTAAATCAACCTTTTTAAAAATCATCAGTGGCGAAATTGAGCCCAACAAGGGAACGGTTTCTATTACACCGGGCGAACGTATGGCGGTGTTGAACCAAAATCAATTTGCCTTTGACGACTACACGGTGCTGAACACTGTGATGATGGGCCATAAAAAAATGTGGGAAGTGATGCACGAGCGGGATGCCATTTATGCCAAAGAAGATTTTTCTGAAGCAGATGGTATCAAGGCAGGAGAATTAGAAGAACAATTTGGAGAAATGGGTGGTTACACTGCTGAGAGTGACGCTGCTACATTTTTGAGTGAGCTGGGTGTACAAGATGAACTGCACCAGCAGCTGATGAAAGACATTAGTGCCAACTTAAAAGTAAGGGTGTTGCTGGCGCAAGCCTTGTTTGGCAATCCAGATATTTTGTTGTTGGATGAGCCTACGAATAACCTGGATGTAGAAACCATCAGCTGGTTAGAAAACTTTCTGGCCGATTACGAAAACATTGTATTGGTGGTGAGTCACGATCGTCACTTTTTAGACGCGGTTTGTACGCACGTTGCCGATGTTGACAAAATGAAGATCAAGGTTTACACCGGCAACTATACTTTCTGGTACGAGAGTTCACAGTTGGCTGCCCGTCAGGCTTCCGATAAAAACAAAAAACAAGAAGAGAAGAAAAAAGATTTATTGGAGTTCATTGCCCGATTCAGTGCAAATGCTTCTAAAAGTAAACAAGCCACCAGTAGAAAAAAAGCGTTGGACAAATTGGTGTTTGAAGACATTACCGCCAGTAACCGTAAATATCCCGGTATCATTTTTAAACAAGAAAGAGAAGCGGGGAATGATATTTTGAAAGTGGAGAATTTGTCGAAAGCCGTTGATGGCAATATGCTGTTCAGCAAATTAAATTTCGATATACAGAAGGGGCAAAAGATTGCCTTTTTAAGCAAGGAACCTTTGGCGCTCACTACTTTTTTTGAAGTGATAAACGGTAGGATGCCCGCCGATACTGGCAAACGCGAATGGGGAACCACTATTACCACGGCTTATTTACCCAACGATAACACAGAATATTTTGAAGGCAGTAACCTAAATCTGATGGATTGGTTGCGCCAATTTGTACCAGATTATGTGAAAGATGTAGATGAAGATTTTCTGAGAGGGTTTCTGGGCAAAATGTTGTTTAGTGGTGATGAAATCCTGAAAAAAACATCTGTATTGAGCGGTGGAGAAAAAGTGAGGTGTATGTTGAGTAAGATGATGATTCAGAACCCGAATCTTTTGATATTGGATGAGCCTACCAATCACCTTGATTTGGAAAGTATCATTGCCTTTAATGATAGCATGGTATCGTTTACGGGTACGGTGTTGTTTACTACGCATGATCATCAGTTTATGCAAACGGTGGCCAATCGCATTATTGAGCTTACACCAAAAGGAATGATCGATAAATTGATGACCTATGATGAGTATTTGGCAGATGAACGCGTTAAAGCTCAAAGGGTTGAAATGTACAGTTAACATTTGTTTGGCATGATTTTTATACAAGGATAGTTATCCTAAATAAATTTAACAACACATGAAAAAGACAATTCTTCTCGGATTCCTTCTTGTATCAATCGGACTGGGTTCGGCAATAGCTCAAAGCAACACCAACTCTTCCAATTACACAACATCACTGGGTGCAAAGTTTTATCCAGGAGCTATCACATTTAAACATTTTGTGACAGATAAAAACGCTGTGGAAGTACTCGGTTTTTTCTGGAACCGTGGTTCAAGAATCACAGGTTTGTATGAAATTCATGGTAACATTGAAGAGGCCCCAGGTTTAAAATGGTACATTGGTCCGGGTGCCCACATAGCATTTTACAACAATGAATATTACCAAGGTAAAAGTTACTTTGGGATAGATGGGGTTCTGGGTCTCGATTATAAAATCAGAACTGCACCCATCAACTTATCACTCGATTGGCAACCCTCTTTTGAATTTGGCGATGGCGCTGGGTTTTCAGGCAACTGGGGTGGGCTTGCTGTGAGATATGTATTTTAACAATCGTATTTAAAAATCTCTACAACCTGTTGGCAACAACAGGTTTTTTGTTTTTAATCAACACTCAAGTGTTAGCTTTGCCGCTTTACTGAGATGAAAGAACTGATTACCCAATTTATTGATTTTTTTTATCCTCCATTTAGCAAGTTCATGCCTTTGCAAACTTTCCGTTATGCAAGCTGTGGTGGTGGCAATGCTGCTTTTGGTCTGCTCATTTATTTCGTAGGTTACCAATATATTTTTGATGGCACGGTGTTTAATATCGGTTTTTATGCCTTTAAACCGCATACTGCAGCAGTATTGTTTTCGTCTGTCATTACTTTTTTCATTGGATTTATTTTGAACCGCTACATCGTATTTGTAGAATCTAACCTGCGTGGGCGGGTTCAACTCTTTCGGTATTTTTTATCATTTGCCTTTAACCTCATCATCAATGTGGCTTTGCTGAAATTGTTTGTAGAAGTATTACATATTCACCCAATGATAAGCCAGGTGGTAACCATTTTGGTTGTTATCGGCATCAGCTACTTTACCCAGCGTCATTTTACATTCCGCGTAAACAAAGATGGGAGTACCACGCTCTCTGACCTTCAATAATATTTTCATCAGTAATTGCTGCAAACAATCATTCGGCATCAACGTTTAAATGAATGATTATTTAGAAAACATCTTGCTGACATATTTACTTCTGCTACAACTTTAGTGACATTTACTTCAGATTCTGGCTGTAAACGCGGCTTCTTTTTTAAAAATCTGCCAATTTTTCACCTTTTTTGCCTTGGCATAAAGATTGACAATCTATCATTATAAACAAAAAACAAATAAACATGGGAAAAATCATAGGGATAGATTTAGGAACTACCAACAGCTGTGTTTCCGTTATGGAAGGAAACGAACCTGTGGTAATTGCAAATGACGAAGGGCGTAGAACTACCCCTTCAGTAGTTGCTTTTTTAAAAAATGGGGAACGTAAAGTGGGTGATCCTGCGAAGCGCCAAGCTATCACCAACCCACAAAATACCATCAGCAGTGTGAAACGTTTCATGGGCCGTATGTTTGATGAAGTAAAAGAAGAAACTACCCATTGGAGCTATAAAGTGGCCAAAGGCGACAATAATACGGTTCGTATAGACATAGATGGCAGAATGTATACGCCGCAGGAAATTAGTGCAATGGTATTGCAGAAAATGAAAAAAACTGCTGAAGATTACCTAGGCATAGAAGTAACAGAAGCGGTGATTACCGTTCCTGCTTACTTTAACGATGCACAACGCCAAGCTACCAAAGAAGCAGGTGAAATTGCAGGTTTAAACGTTCGCAGAATAGTGAACGAACCTACAGCAGCTGCTTTGGCCTATGGATTGGATAAAAAAGGGAAAGACCAGAAAATTGCTGTTTTCGATTTGGGCGGTGGTACGTTCGACATATCAGTACTTGAACTGGGCGATGGTGTTTTTGAAGTAAAATCAACCAACGGTGATACCCACTTAGGTGGTGACGATTTTGACAAAGTGATCATGGATTGGTTGGCAGATGAGTTTAAGGCTGACGAAGCCATCGACCTTCGCAAAGATCCTATGGCATTACAACGTTTGAAAGAAGCAGCTGAAAAAGCGAAAGTAGAATTATCATCATCTTCAGAAACCGAAATCAACTTACCATACGTTACAGCGGTTGATGGTGTACCTAAGCATTTGGTGAAAAAATTGACCAGGGCAAAATTCGAATCACTGGCTGACAAACTCTTTGAGCGTTGCTTAACGCCTTGCAAAGAAGCGTTGAAAGATGCTGGTTTGAGCGTGTCAGATATCGACGAAGTGATTTTAGTAGGTGGTAGTACCCGTATTCCTAAAGTGCAGGAAATAGTTGAAAAATATTTTGGTAAAAAGCCAAACAAAGGCGTTAACCCCGATGAAGTAGTAGCTTTGGGTGCAGCCATTCAGGGTGCAGTAATGACGGGTGAAGTGAAAGATGTATTGTTGTTAGATGTTACGCCATTGGGCCTTGGAATAGAAACCATGGGCGGTGTAATGACCAAGTTGATTGAAAGCAACACTACCATTCCAACTAAAAAATCTGAAACATTCAGTACTGCTGCCGATAACCAGCCTGGCGTGCAAATTCATGTGTTACAGGGTGAACGCCCCATGTCATCTCAAAACAAGAGCTTGGGTATGTTCAACCTCGATGGCATTCCGCCCGCACCACGTGGGGTACCTCAAATTGAAGTGATCTTCGATATTGATGCCAACGGCATTTTGCACGTAACTGCAAAAGACAAGGGTACTGGTAAAGAACAAAAAATTAGGATCGAAGCAGGTAGTGGTTTAAGTCCGGAAGAAATTGAAAGGATGAAAAACGAAGCCAAGGCCAATGAAACTACCGACAAAGCTGAAAGAGAAAAAGTAGAAAAAATAAACCAGGCCGATAGTTTGATTTTTCAAACCGAAAAGCAACTAAAAGAGTACGGTGATAAAATTCCTGCTGATAAAAAAGGTACCATTGAAAGTAGCTTAGAGGAGTTAAAAAATGCTCACAAGTCTCAGGATTTAGGCAGCATCGATACTGCTGTTGCAGCTTTAAATGCAGCCTGGACGGCAGCAAGCGAAGACATGTACAAGGCTACTCAAGATGGCGG
>JBIIPY010000056.1:0-18576 GCA_044342365.1 Ferruginibacter sp.
TTTGTAACCAGATTTGTGTCCATTTTCATCAACACCGGTAGAAAAAACGCCGATAGACTCCCCTACATCAAACCATTTGGTTGTAGCCCTTGGAGAAATGGCGTACAACCACCCAGCTTGGATATTTGTTTTTTTAAGTTGATCTGATACCAGCCAGATACCTTCTACGCCAGTAGGCCGCATTCTACCATCCTGCAAATTCACAAATGGGCTGTTGAGTAATTGCCTGCCAAAAGTAACAGATGATTTTTTGTAGTTGTATTTGATGTACAATTCTTCTAGCCGATCGATGTCTTTTTTATTATCCGGATTTTCTACATCAAACAATGCCACTTCGTAACGATTACCCAATCCCGTGCTATCATCCATTTTACTAAAATCAGAAGATCCAATATTAAATGTATAAAAACCGCTCACTGCAAATTGAAACCCATGGAATCGTGCCGTTTCATACCTCAACCCCCCACCAGCAGCGTTGGCATAAAAATCGGAAAGTCCAGATTGGTTTTGGGTACTCATAAAAAAGTATCGAAAATGACCATTTAAATGCCCCCGCTTGAAGACAGACAACAGAGAGGTACTGTCTAGGGCATCTTCCTTTTTGCCTTTGTATATGGTTGGTTTTTCGGAAAGTTCTTGGTGCTGTGCGTTGGATGAAGCAGATAAAAGAATTGTAGCTATAAAACTGGCTGTTGCCTTTTTGAAACCGGAAAATAAAAACAGTCCTTGAGTTTTAATGAGAAAATAATTTGATGCCTTTTTCATGAAAATTAATGAGGCAGTTTGTCTTTGATAACAGCATACAAATACGTGCCTACAATGGCTGAAACGAAAACAATGGCCATTGATAAAAATCCGTATCCGATGTTTACCACCATGGGGCCCGGACAAGCACCACTGAGTGCCCAACCCAATCCGAAGATGGAGCCACCGAGGAGGTAACGAACAATAGATTTGTCTTTTGGCAAAAACACAATTGGGTTGCCGTTGATATCCCTGATGTTAAACTTTTTAATGAGGGCAACACCCAACACCCCTAATACTACCGCAGTGCCAATGATGCCATACATGTGAAATGCCTGAAACCGAAACATTTCCTGAATTCTAAACCATGAGATGGCTTCCGATTTGGCCATCACGATGCCGAACACGATTCCAACCAATAAAAATTTGATGAATTTCATACTATGAAAAAATGAATGGGAAAATGAGAAATGTCATAACCAATCCTCCGATAAAAAATCCGATGACAGCAAAAAATGAAGGCAATTGTAAATTTGATAAACCACTGATAGCATGGCCTGAAGTACAACCGCCTGCATAACGGGAACCAAAGCCTACCATCAGTCCACCAAAAATCAATACCATTAAGCCTTTCAAAGTAAAGATGGCTTCTATACTAAATAGTTCTTTGGGTTGTAAGGAGGTTGGTGCAGCAAAGCCTAATTGACCAAGGTCGCGAATGGTTTCAGCAGCAATGGGTACGGCCGCATCTGTTGATAAAAATTGTTTGGCAATAAATCCACCAATAATAGCGCCAATTAAAAACACCAGGTTCCATGTTTGGGCTTTCCAATTGAAATCAAAAAATTTTACTTTTTTACCGATGCCGGTTGCTGCACAAATGGTTCTTAGGTTAGAAGAAAATCCAAACGACTTTCCAAAAAACAACAAGAAAAACATAATGGCTGCAATCATAGCACCTGAAAACCACCACGACCAAGTTTGAGTAATCAACTCTTTCATACTATAAGATTATTAATGTAAGCGTAAAGAAATAATGGGTTTATATAAATGATTGATCAGCGCTTCAGCGGGTTGTTTTTTAAATATTCCGTGCTGTTCATGTATGCCGATCGCTACCATATCTATCGGCATTCGTTCATTAAAGTGAATCACCGCTTGTTCAAGGTTTACATCATTGATCAGATGATTATGAAATCTTGGTATTTGATGAACTGCCGCCCATTCATTCATTTTTGTGTTGATGGCATCTTTATTGTTTGAATCTTCTTCAGATACAAATTGTAATAAATGAAGCGTACTGTTAAATGCCTGCAACAGCTGATGCAATAAAGTTAGGTCTAAATTACTTTGAGCCGTAAAATCGTGTACCAATAAAATATTGTTGATAGCTAAATCAGAACGATCGCACATGAGCGAAAGCACGGGTATTGTTGAACGTGTAGCGATGGCCTGAGCCTCCGTTCCTGACAGTTTTTCTTTTATTCCCCATGCACCTTTTGTACCCATCACAATTAAATCGGCATGCTGGGTAAGGGAAAAATCAAGGATAGCATCCGTAATTTTTCCTGCCAGCAAATGTGTATGTATTCCATCTCCATAGGTTGTTATTAGTTCTGCGAGCTTTCTATCTGCAATGGTTTTTTGCTGCTCTAAAAAATGCACATCTACTTCACCACAAGTATCAAAACTGCCGTCAGGCCTTAAAGTAATAGTATCAGGTACAGACATTACATGCACAAAATGAATTTGCATGGGTATTTTATGTTCCATTTTTTTGACCATCACATAAGCAAAGTCTGCTTGAACAGAAAAATCTGTGGGTATAATAATTTTTAATTTTTCCATGATCGAATTAAAGAGATTGTTTGAAGAAATTACTGCACGTGATTTTGCACATTTTCCCATGTACCACCATTCACAACATGTGCGATGCCGTTTTGATCTAAAATCGACTTCGCCTGTCCACTTCTGTTACCACTTCTGCAAAAAACAATTACGGAAGGTTTTCCCTTAAATTGAGATAGATTGTTGGAGACCGATCCCAATGGAATATTAATGGCTCCTTTAACAGATCCACTAGCAAATTCGGAGGGTTCTCTTACATCTACCAAAAATGCTCCATTGGCAATTAAATCTGTAAGATCTTCTTTTGGAGCGTTACCGAATAAAATTTGTAAAAAACTCATTGTATTAATTTTTTGATGTGAATTGTTCAATTATTTTTATAAGATTGGCTTTAGGCACTACCCCACTTTGTCGCCATACCGGTTCCCCGTTTTTAAAAAGTATCAGTGTTGGTACACCTTGTACTTGGTACATGGCTGCAGCTTGTGGGTTTTTGTCAACATCCACTTTAATCACGGAGACTGCATCACCTACATTGTCTTTTACTTCTTTGAGTATGGGAGACATCATCTTACAAGGGCCACACCAGGTAGCGTGAAAATCTACCAGAACCGGTTTGTTAGATTGTATCATTTCATTAAAAGTCATTGTATAATTATTTTAGTTCTTTGGTTGTTTGTGGGCGTTTGTCTTTTTTAAAAATGCCCAGCAACAATGCACCCATCATTGCACCATATAAGGTGCTGTTAATTGGTTTAGACGTTATGGCGCAGGTGCCAGAAGCGCATCCAATTTGCATCCAATACAGATAACCGGCTACTGCCCCAAGTGTGGCACCTATAATATAGAGCCAATTGTTATTAAACCACTTCTTCATAACTGATCTCCTTGTTTTTAACTTCTTTGTTCAATGGGGTTGCACAGCCGTTTACGCCACAACAGCCTATGTTGAGCAATGGAAGTGTTGTAAAAAATATTCCCGCTAAACCAAATAGCCAATCTTTAGAAATAATAGCCTGCACCAAAATTGCTATTCCTAACAAAAGCCGCATAAGCCTCAAAAAATTCCAACGGGCAAAAAAAACTGTTTTCATGTTTATCGTTTAAAAAACTTGATAAATGCATTGTTTTTATAGGTACAAATCTATGGTTGTAAAAAGCGATGTTGGGTAACATAGGTTACATTTAGCAAGCCAACATACCGCTTGTAATAGCTGGCAAACAAATGCTAGAGAGAAGATAGGAGACCTTTTTTATAAAGGCCTCCTATGTGTATACACCGCTCTGACATTAAGACTGTACCGGTTCTCCACTGTTCACCCACTCATTGATACCACCCGAAAAATTGTATATATTTTCATAACCATTTTTAGCTAAAATAGAATAGGCAATGGCAGCCCTATCACCACTCTGGCAATGAATGATTACTTTTTTATCTTTACTGACCTCGTTCAGATGAGTGGGTAATGTACCAACAAACACATTTTTAGCTCCAGCAATGTGCCCAGCATTGAATTCGGCGACGCCTCTCAAATCAATCATTTCAACTGTTTCATCTTTCATCATTTCTTTGGTAGTGTTCAGACTGATCACATTGCCTTTTTGCAATGTTCCACGTGCTGCAGTAAAAGTATTGGTAGAAGGAATGTAGCCCATGATGTTGTCTAAACCAATACGCATGAGTTTTCTGGTGAGGTCATCTAACTTACTTTCTTCGGCCAATAAAATAAAGGGCTCATCGTATTTCAAAAACCATCCTGCCCAAGTAGCAAAGGCGTTATTGCCTTGTATATTGATGCTGCCTGGAATAAACCCTTCTGCAAAATCTGTTTTCAATCTGGCATCAATCAATTTTGTACCCTTTTCCATGGCAGACTGCAACGCTTCTGCACTGAGTTGCGTTAATGTGGGAACGGCTGTGAGTAATGGCCTGTCTACTTTATTCAGTTGCTTCATCATTGCAAAATATTTTGGTGGCTCTGGTTGATCTTCCAGCAAATATTTCACAAACCCTGGCTGATCTTCTTTGTATTGAAGTGCCCAATTTCTAATTTTTTCATATCCTACAGTAGTACTTGGCACTGCCCCCAAAGCCTTGCCACAAGCTGATCCTGCGCCATGTCCAGGCCAAACCTGAATATAATCAGGTAATGCTGCAAATCGGTTGATAGATTTATACATTTCCAATGCACCAGCATCGGCAGTACCCATTACACCTGCTGCCTTTTCTAACAAATCAGGTCGGCCGATATCACCTACAAAAACGAAGTCGCCGGTAAACAACATCACCGGTTCTTTGGATGCTGGATTATCTGTTAATAAAAAACTGATGCTCTCTGGAGTATGCCCAGGTGTGTGCAATACTTCAAATGTTAAGTTGCCCATTTGCACTTTGGCTCCATCTTTTAAACCCTGATGCGGAAATTCATATTCCCAACCTTCGCCACCTTCATCAGACAAGTACAAATCAGCGCCAGTTAAGGCAGCCAATTCTCTCGATCCTGCCAAAAAATCGGCATGGATATGGGTTTCAAAAATATGGGTGATTTTCATGTTGTTGGCCTTGGCAATTTCGATGTAGGTATCTACATCTCTCTTGGCATCTATAACAGCTGCTACACCTGCTTTTTGACAGCCAATAAAATAACTTGCCTGTGCTAGACTTTTGTCGTAAACGTGTTGAAAAAACATAATGATATTTATTTAATTTGATCTTTGAATGATATATGCAAATTTGCAATGAATGCGCGATTGATTCAGTAACTTATGTTACTTTACTAAAGTATACATGACCTTAATGGCCACCGGTACCCGGAAAAAACAATTCTTTAACGATGATGTAAATTCCCATGAGCAGTACAAACCAGCCGAATCCCTTTTTAAGTTGATCGCCGGGAATTTTTTTAGAAAGTACAATTCCGAATAAAATACCAACGACTGCTGCTGCTGTAAAAATGCCCAACAGTCTCCAATCAATTAATTGACTACCCTGCAAATCGCCTGTGAAACCGATCAATGACTTTGCAGCAATGATGAAAAGCGAAGTTCCCACGGCTAATTTCATGGGCATCTTAGCCAGTAACACCAATGCCGGAATGATCAAAAATCCACCACCTGCGCCTACGAGGCCAGTCAAGATTCCAACCACAGCACCTTCTAGTAATATCATGGGATAATTGTAACGCAATGGAGCATTTTCGTCTAAAACGGCAACCTTTCCAGGCCTAATCATACTCACCGAAGCCAGTATCATTACAACTGCAAACAACAACATCAATGCTATCGGTTTGGTTATGACCAATGATCCCAGACTGAACAGCTTTTGTGGGATAAATGGTACTAGCCACAATCGGGTTGCATACACTGCGACAATAGATGGAATGCCAAATATGAAAACGGTTTTAAAGTCGACTCTTTTTTGCACCGCACTTTGAATGCCCCCTACCATGGCCGTGGTTCCTACAATAAACAAAGAGTACGCTGTGGCTAGCACGGGATTTACTCCCATCACATATACCAAAATAGGCACTGTAAGAATGGAACCTCCACTTCCTATGAGTCCCAACGAAATACCTACCAAAGCAGCCAATATGTATCCAACTATTTCCATCATCATTTTTTTATAGATGCAAAGATGCTATTACTCTATATATAGATAGGTTACAAATGTTACAATTGCAAACGGGTTGTTCGATGCAGCAAAGTATGATTGAAAACAGCAGCATCAAAATGCAAATAAGCCGAAGCTTTACTTTGGCCTATTGTTGAATGCAAGTTTGAGAGGAGGCAAACGGTATTTTTGAGAATAATGAAATGTTGGCTTTCTTTTTATTTTTTTGTAGATAGCGTAAAAGTAAAAGGTTAAGAAGATCAAAAACATGATGGAAGTCATATAAAGTGAGGGTATTGGTCAGTGTTGTTGTTATACCAATGTGATTTATATAATATGCCAATATTTTATAAATCTTATCCCGAATGCTTTCGGGAGTAAATGCCATGGTATCAAACAAATAGTACAATGAGGCTATAGCCGATATTGGACTATATTGTTTGTCCAATCGGTATTATATACCAGGAACACTTTTCAAATAACAATCTATGGTATCTGTACCCATGTGCATCAATAAACCAATGGCTGGAATTCGGGTTTTGGCAGGTAACAATAAAAGAACATAACAACCGATGGCCCAGTAAGTATGCAAAGGATGAAAGTTGATGCTACAACGACCAGGTTCATAAATAGGATTTGCCAAAAGGTGGTCGAGGTCTACCAACATGGTGAGCATAAAAAACAGGTACACTTTCCAATATTTTTGTCGAAAAAATAAAAATGCAACGATCAGTGGAAGCAATGCATGGTTAAAGATATGTAGCGCCAATTGCATGTAGGTATCAGGATAATTTTTTATTTCGTTTGGCCACTATCAACCCTTTGTGGTATACTTGTATGCTGTAGTTTCTTTTGGGGCAATTGTTGGCACGCATGATAAAACTCATTTTTTTTGTTTCAGCAGGTTCTGAATCAAAACGAGGTTTGTAGAAATACAATTTGCGTTCATCAAGGGTTTGAAAAAAGCCAGTTTGCCAATCAGCTTTTTTTAAGTGGGGAGTATAACTGGTTTGGCTAATCGCATTTGTACCAAATAAGAATAAGCACAATAGGATCGCCATCAATTTTGAATTGTATGTTCTAAACATCTGGATTACTTTTGTATAACTTAAAAATACAGTTTTAGCTACTGGCACTCGCTTCTAAGGAGGGTTTGTGAAAAAAATGTGACTAACAAAGCGATATTTTTAAAGAGTATAGCAAATGATTGGTGAAATTCAGAAAGTTTAAAAAGGATACCCGTCTTTGATTTAGTTGGGATTGGGTTCTTTAAAAAACATTGTGGAGTGTATCCTTATGATAAAAGATTAAATTACAATTAAAACGTAGGAATTGATTCAATGGAAAGTAACTTAAAAAATGAGAAAGATAAATTTTCGGCCCTATTTGAATATGCTTCTATGGGCATTGTGGTCACAGACTCCCTTGGCATTATCAGCATGGCCAATCAGTTTTTATTGGCACAATTCGGCTACAATGATACCTCAGAAATCATCAACCAGTCTATTGAGATACTCATTCCCCAACGATATGAGAATGTACACCATGTACATAGAAAAAATTACAGCAAAAATCCGGAAAAACGTACCATGGGCGTAGGCCGTGATTTGTTTGCCAGAAAAAAGGACGGTTCTGAGTTTCCCGTAGAAGTGAGTTTGAGCAACTACAACGGTACCGATGGCATGCACATGATGGCATTTGTAGTAGACATCACCAAAAGAAAGGAAATAGAACAAGCGGTGATGGATCAAAAAGAGCTATTAGAAAAAACCAACCAAACCATCGAAGAACTAAACAATGCTTTGGAAGAAAAGGTAAACATCAGAACAGAACAATTGCAAGATGCATTGAACCAAATTGAAGCCTCCCGAGACGAGCTTACAAAAGCATTGAGCAAAGAAAAAGAATTGGGAGATCTAAAAAGTAGGTTTGTATCGATGGCCTCTCATGAATTTCGTACGCCCTTGAGTACCATTCTATCTTCTGCATCTTTATTGGCAAAATATACCGAAACAGCAGAGCAGGAAAAACGCCACAAACATATTCAACGCATCAAAGAATCTGTTAGCAATCTCACTGGTATCTTAAACGAATTTTTATCGATTGGAAAAATTGAAGATGGAAAAATTGATGTTCGGTACACCCATTTCAATATCAAAGAATTTTTAGAAAGAGTGGTTTCAGAAATGCAAGCCAATGCAAAATTAGGCCAGCGAATTGTATATGAACACCAGGGTGAAGACTGGTTTGAATTAGATATGAGTTTGTTTAGAAATATTTGTTTGAACTTATTGAGCAATGCCATCAAATTCAGTACAGAAAAAGGAATCATCTCCATTAAATCGCTGGTAAAAGGCAAAGGGATGGAATTAAAAGTAGAAGACAATGGAATTGGTATTGCAGAAAAAGACCAGCAACATTTGTTTGAACGTTTCTTCCGCGCTGGCAATGTTACCAATATTCAGGGCACTGGACTTGGTCTTCACATTGTAAGCAAATACATAGAACTCATGAATGGAAGTATTCAGTTTAAGAGCGAACTTGAAAAAGGCACTACCTTTACAATCAATTTTCCGATAAATAAGTAACGGCGATGATCATGAAAAAGCACATACTCTTAATAGAAGACAATCATGAAATAAGAGAGAATACTGCCGAAATACTCGAGCTAGCTAATTATGCGGTAACTGCTGCAGCCAATGGCAAAGAGGGTGTAGAAATGGCGCTGATCAACAAGCCGGATCTCATCATTTGCGATATCATGATGCCGGTTTTAGATGGCTACGGTGTATTGCATTTGATTCACAAAAACCCTGAATTGAGTAAAATACCTTTCATTTTTTTAACGGCAAAATCTGAAAGAACAGATTTTAGAAAGGGGATGGAAATGGGAGCAGATGATTACATCACCAAACCATTTTCCGATATTGAATTACTGAATGCCATTGATAGCCGGATCAAAAAATCGGAATTAACGGTACAACAGTTTTCATCAGATGAAAAAGGCATCAACGACATTGTAGCTGCCTTTGAAGGCAACAATGCACTGGAAGACCTTACTCAAAACAGACCGGAAAATACCTATCGAAAAAAACAAATCATTTACAACAGGGGCAATCATCCTCAAAAACTTTTTTACGTTAAAGCGGGAAAAGTAAAAACGTACATCAGCAATGATGATGGCAAAGACCTTACCATCGGCTTATATTCTGAGGGCGATTTTTTGGGATACATTGCCTTATTAGAAGGTGGCACCTACAAAGAAACAGCAGAAGCCATTGACGAATGTGTAATTGCAGAAATACCTGTAGAAGATCTGGAAAAAATATTGAATTATAACCCAGTAGCCACGAAAAAAATCATTCAAATTCTGGCAAAAAATATAAGGGATAAAGAAAGACAGTTGTTAGACATCGCTTACAATTCTCTCCGAAAAAGAGTGGCGAATGCACTGGTGGTTTTACTAAACAAGTATCGAAAAGAAGACGAAGCCCTTTTCAGCATTCATATATCCAGAGAAGATTTGGCCAACATCGCCGGAACGGCTACAGAATCGCTGATCAGGACTTTGAGCGATTTTAAAAATGAAAAGCTGATAGAGATCAATGGAAGCAAAATTACCATTTTGAGCGAACCCAAACTGAATGCCATGATCAACTAATATCTAGGTACACCGCTATTTGCTGGTTAAAATCGTATTTGATAGATGTTACATTTTTTTCAAATTTCACCATTTCTGCCCTTAATTTTTTTTGCAAATTTTCCAATGGTCTTTGTTGCGTAACGTTCCCCTTCATAAACTGGCTCAGCATATTTACTTGTTGGCTCAGGTCTCGTTTCAAATCTTTGATGTAATCATCCATAAACAAAAACCTCGAATTAAATTGCTCTGCGAAAGCCAGAAAGGTTTTATCTGAATTGTTATCCAACACTTGCGACAAGCGGGTTTTTAAGAAGTTGTTTTCTTGTTTACAAAAATCTAGGGAACGATCCCATGTTTGCACTTCGTGCAAAAACTGATCATGCTCTGTAATTTTTATTTTACTCATAGTAAACATCATTGTTTTATTATCTATTGGGATGACAATTGATTGCTGAAATTGGTTGATGTGTTCCTGTTTCAAAGTGAGGGCTCAGGTATGGAATATTCAAATTTAAACCACGAACAATCAACAAAAAAGCCATTACAAATACCATGTAGGGGTAAGCTTTTTTGATGAACACTCTAGCTTTCATCGTAGCGAACCCACCTAAAAATGCCACTACCCACATCACAGGCAATGTTCCCAAACCAAAAGCGGCCATAAACAAACTGCTGTTTAAGACAGAACCCGTTGTTACAGCTCCCGCAAGAGCCATGTATACCAATCCGCAGGGTAAAAGTCCATTGAGCAACCCGATTAAGTAAATGGAGCCGTAATGCTTCTTAAAAAACAATTTGCCCAACATTTCCCGTATCGTTACAAAAAAACGTTGTGATGCCCCGTTATCCTTTTTAAATGAAAGAGCAGCAGGCCATAACAAATAAAGCAACATTAAAACACCTACAATAATGCTGAATGCCTGTTGTAAACCAACCCATGCAAAGGAGGCTCCCATTAAGCCGAGTATTGCACCTATGATTGCATAAGTGGTTACCCGGCCAAGATTATAGAGCAATCCTGCTACCAATTTCGACATTGGATGCGATGAAACGGCTGGTAATGCGAGCGCCAACGCACCACACATTGCAACACAGTGCATACTCCCCAATGCACCCATCACAAGTGCTGTTAGCAACAATGCCATCATTGAATAAATAATTTCTGTTCAAAATAATAGTTTAAACCATTTAACGTCCATGACACTTTTACATCATGTAATCCTTTATTCACAGCTGGTAAAGGCAAACGCAACCATCCATTCTCTACCGAAAATGATTTGTTCACATCTTTTTTTACATCCGCAATACAATACAACCACACTTTGGCATATACCCCTGAAACTTTCATTTCATCGGGGAAACCAACTTGCAGCGTATCGTTTACTACTTTAAGTTGCAACTTTGTGCTAAGCGCATTGGCGCGTTGCGTTGCGTCTATGGTTTCCTGGTACCTTAATTCTTCTTCGTAATAATCTGGCCGCACCAAGTCAACATTTTGCGAAGATGATTTCACCACCATCAATACGATTCCTGCAACAAAAATGGCATACACAAAAACGATTTTATATCCCCAGTTCATCATGACTTTTTTATAAGTGACCGCTTATTGTTTGATTTCAATAAACAGATATGGTTTGTAATTATTCGTACACTTCTGGTCCTAAAAAATTGATCTCGATACTTTTAATTCGTTCCTTCCCTTCATACAAGCCAATATGAATGGGTGTTTTCCAACTTTTAACCTGGTTGCGGTTGAGTATCACAAAAAATTGGAGCGTAGCGTAATCTTCTTTTTTTACCAGTGTTGGCTGGTTGCCTATCAGCCTTACTTGTCCTTTAATGCCCTCCAATTGTAGTGAAAATGGAATGTCTTCATGGGTTTTGTTTACCAGCTTCAGCGTGTACAGGTTTGCAATGCTGCCATCTGGCATAGCGGTAAAAGTCATACCCGATGTGCGCATCAGTCGTGCATCTAAATCTGTTCTGCTCACCAACAAAAACACCAATAAGGATATGAGCAAGGCCAATACTGCACTGTATGCTTTGATACGCCGAGTAAACTTCAGTTGTACCCCATGTTTTACACTATTTTCAGATGCATACCTGATAAGACCTTCTGGCTTTTTGATGCTCGTCATAATAGCATCACAAGCATCCATACACGCAGTACAATTCACACATTCTAATTGAGTACCATTTCTGATATCTATCCCCGTTGGGCAAACACGCACGCAGGCAAAACAATCTATACAGTCACCATTTTTTACAGCCACGGGTTGCACAGCCTCTAGTTTTCTTAATACGTCTTTACAGCCATCACCTTTGCAGTCTACACATTTACAATCATGATCGTCTTTAACCTTTGGATTGTCTTGTCTTGATAATTTACCCCTGGGCTCGCCGCGTTTGTAGTCGTATGCTACAACAATTGAATTTTTGTCTAACAACACACCTTGTAATCTTCCGTACGGGCACACCACAATGCAGGCCTGCTCTCTGAACCACCAATACACAAAAAAGAAAACGGTGGTAAACAGTGTTAAAGACAGCAGTGTTCCTATATTTTGTGTAGGATGACTGATGTAAGTCAGCAACTGGTCCATGCTAATGAGGTAGGCCAGGAAAAAATTAGCGATGAGGAACGACAAAGAAAAAAACAGTACAAATTTTAATATCCTTTTTTTGATCTTTTCCCCATTCCAAGGCATGGCTTGCAGTTGCTTTTGTTGGGCGGCATCACCATCAATCCAATATTCTATTTTTCTAAAAACCATTTCCATAAAAATGGTTTGAGGACAGGCCCATCCGCAAAAGATGCGTCCAAATACCACCGTAAAAAGAATAACGAATACAATAAAAGTGATGAGCCCTATTGCAAAAATGAAAAAATCTTGTGGCCAAAAAATCATTCCAAAAATGATGAACTTTCGCTCCAAAATATTGAACATCAGCAGGGGTTCGCCATGTACTTTTATAAATGGCAATGTAAAAAATACCATCAGGTAAAAAATACTGAACAAGGTTCTCTTGTTGTAAAATTTGCCCTTGGGTTTTTTGGGATAGATAAAATTACGTTTCCCCTCTTTGCTGATGGTGGCAACAGCGTCTCTGAATATTTCTGTAGATGGTTGTATCGTTTCTGTCTGATTCATTTTAAAAAGCAATTCAATTGCTTATTTTTTTATGCTGTCTGCTACTGCTGTTTCCGCTGATACATAAAGATCTCCCTGTGGTGGTTTTGGATTAGCCGGCTTGGTACCTTTAAAAGTTTGAATGTAACTGGTGAGATCGCTCATTTGTTTGGGTGAGTATAATTTCCCCCACGATTGCATTCCTTTGTCTGGATAACCCGATTTAATAGAGTGATAAATCTCCTTCAAAGAACCTTTGTGAATCCAGTATTCATCGGCAAGGTTAGGCCCTGTTCCACCCTCGCCTTCTTTGCCATGACAAGCCCAGCATACCTGTTGGTAAATTTCTTTACCCGCAGCAATACCACTCTCATCAGCCATTACAATATTGTCTTCATCTATCTTGTCTTTGTTTTTAGCTGCAAACGCTTTTAATGCTACATCGGCTTTTTTTAGTTCAGCTAGGTATTCTTCTGTTGGGTTTTTCCCAGAACCCATTACATGAAAATGAAACAAGTAGAAAAAAGAGAAAAAGATGGTGATCACAAAACCCCATTTCCACCATGGTGGCAACGCATTGTCGAGTTCGCGAATTCCATCATAATTGTGATCCAACATCACATCAGCTTCTTTTTCTACGGGAACGGCTTTGGTAAACAATTTTTTATCCACCTTCTCCCACCAAGCGGAAAATGAGGAGGTGGTCTGCACTTTTGCAGGCATCAATTCCTGCTGAATTCTTTTGATAAAGAACAACAAAAATAAAATGGCCACTATTTCTATACCTATCGTAGCCACTAATATCCAAAATGAAGTACCATCTAATCCTCCATAATTGGGTACTTCTTTCACCAACAATTCGCTGGCATCCTGTGCGTGAGATGGAAAACCCAACATTGAAAACCCAATCAAAAAAGGCAGTGCCAAAATACCGGCACCACTGTTTTTTTGTTTGTCTAATGCCTGCCTTATCAACACCAGCAACACGTTGCCCATTCCCCATATAACAAAGGCCAAAATAAGCGCTACTGCAATCATTAGGTAGGCCAAGAGGTTACCAGACGATTGTACTTCTTGTACTGGTGCAGCAACCTGCGCTACCAGTTGAGTAGCTGAAAAAAACAGTCCGAGAAAAAATATAAACAGCGTTTTAGAGCGTCGCATATCGTACAATTTAAATTGATTGAGTAAGTTGTTCTTCATTTACATCGAGTGGAATATTGGATAAAATTTGTACCGATTTTTTATCCATCTTTTTCACATATACCAATAAGGCAATAAAAAAGATAAAAAAGATCATCAGGGAAATCAGTGGATAGATAGAAATATTTTCCATCGTTTCAGCATATTTTTTTATAAACTTAAACATGGTTTATGGTTGATTTTGTTTAGTAATATCGGTACCCATTCTCTGCATATAAGCAATCAATGCAATCACTTCCTTGTTGGGTGTGATACGGATGCTGTCCATTTTAAGATTGTTTACAATGCCATTGGCTTGTTCTATCAAATGAGCGTTGGCTTTGTATTCAAATCCTTTTTCATAAGGAACACCCAATGTACGCATGGCTTTTATTTTTGCTGCGGTAGTGCTGGTGTCCAATTCCTGTGTTAACATGAAAGCGTAAGCAGGCATGATAGATCCTTCACTCATAGATCCTGGCTCACGGAAATGGCGGAAATGCCAACCATCCGTTTTCTTCAGGTTACCTGCCCCTTCGCGCGCCAGATCTGGACCCGTTCTTTTGCTTCCCCACTGAAAAGGGTGATCGTATACAAACTCGCCTGCTTTTGAATATTCACCATACCGCTCTGTTTCACTTCTAAAAGGACGTATCATTTGTGAGTGACAGGTATAACAACCCTCCCGTACATATAAATCTCTACCCTGTAATTCAAGCGGGGTATAAGGTTTTACACTACTGATGGTTGGTACATTGGATTTGATAAGAAAAGTGGGTATAATCTCGATGGCTCCACCGATTAAAATCACTATCAAACTGAATACCATTAATTGAACTGGTCTGCGTTCAATTTTACTGTGCCAATGTTCACCAGGTTGGGCTATGTGTTTTTCGAGTGGTGCAGCTTCTGTTGCTTCGTCGGCTACCAGTTCGCCAGCTTTTACTGTTTTGTATATGTTGTATACCATCAGCAGAACGCCCAACACATAGATCAAACCGCCCAAAGAACGCATGGCATAAAATGGCTTGAGGTAGGTAACGGTTTCGAGGAAAGCGTATTTCAGTTGACCACTTTCAGTAAACTGTTTCCACATACTGCTTTGGGTAAACCCTGCCCAGTACATGGGTACTGCGTAAAAAATGATACCCAATGTGCCCAACCAAAAATGAGCACTGGCCAGCTTTTTAGAATACAGGTCTGTCTTAAAAATTCTTGGAATCAACCAGTAAATAATACCAAAAGTGAGCATCCCGTTCCACCCTAGGGCTCCTACATGTACGTGTGCTACGATCCAATCGGTATAATGCGCAATGGCACTTACATTTTTAAGCGACAACATAGGGCCTTCAAAAGTGGCCATACCATATGAAGTAATGGCCACCACCATGAATTTCAACACAACATCATCTCTTACACGATCCCAGGCACCACGAAGGGTTAGCAATCCATTGATCATACCACCCCAGCTCGGAAAAATGAGCATTACAGAAAATACTACACCAAGCGATTGTGCCCAGTTGGGTAAAGCAGTGTATAAAAGGTGATGCGGACCAGCCCATATATAAAGAAAGATAAGCGACCAAAAATGTATGATAGACAAACGGTATGAATATACAGGTCTGTTAGCAGCCTTGGGCATAAAATAATACATCAAACCCAGGTAGGGCGTTGTGAGGAAAAATGCCACAGCATTGTGTCCGTACCACCATTGTACCAAAGCATCTTGCACACCTGCATACCAGCTGTAACTTTTGAAAAAATTGATGGGTAATTCAAAAGAATTTACAATGTGTAATACCGCAACCGTAACCAGTGTGGCAATATAGAACCAGATAGCTACGTAAAGATGTTTTTCTCTACGTTGGAGGATGGTACCAAACATGTTCCAACCAAAAACCACCCAAATTAAAGTGATGGCAATATCGATGGGCCATTCTAACTCTGCATACTCCTTACCTGTGGTAAGTCCCAGCGGCAAACTGATGGCTGCAGCAATAATGATGAGCTGCCAGCCCCAAAAATGTATTTTGCTCAGCACATCACTGTACATCCTGGCTTTGAGCAAACGTTGCAACGAATAATAAACACCCATGAAAATACCATTGCCTACAAATGCAAAAATGACCGCATTGGTGTGCAAAGGCCTTAGTCGTCCGAATGATCCATATTGGGTAACATTCAATTGAGGAAATACCAGTTGAAGTGCTACATACAAACCGGCGATCATGCCGATGGCGCCCCAAAAGATAGTGGCGTAAGCAAAATTTTTAACCGTCCTGTTATCGTAATAAAACTTTTCTACCTGCATTATTGAAAATGGTTTTGGTTAGTTGTTGGTTTCTGTAGATTTTTCTGTTGAGGGGGCATCAAAAAGCATTCTGATAGATGGGGTATAATCATCTTCATACTGCCCATTGCCTACACTCCAAATAAACGCGGCTAAAAAACTTCCTGCTACCATTAAGCTGATACCGATAAGGATGAACAATGCACTCATGTTGTGTAGATTTATTTCGCCAAAAGTAACGGCAGATACACGGGGAAAAAATGAGGATGAACAACTCGTTGTATGATTAAAATCAGTTTTTAACACATGATACCATTATCCGAAGAAGATTCCTTTTATGAAAGCATCCTGCTTGCAAAGACCCAAGTTATAAAGGATAAATAATTGAAAATAATATAGACCATCAGCTTACCAAACCCTTGCGCCTCGCCACCAAACTGCTTAGTAGGGTTACAAACAGCACAATGCTGATGCTACTGGCAGGCATTAAAATAGCAGCCAGCAATGGTGAAAGTTTGGCTTGTACCGCAAAAGAAATACCTACTATATTGTATAGAATAGAAAGTATAAAACTAGCCAGCACCATTTGTTGTGCAGCTCTTGCGTAACTGATAAATGCCGGTAATTGGTATAACAATTTCCCATCTATAATGGCATCACAGGCGGGCGTAAACCGGGCCGCATCATCACTAACGGCAATACCAGTGTTGGCTTGCATGAGTGCACCTGCATCGTTGAGCCCATCACCGATCATGAGTACTTTTTTACCATTGGTCTGCAGTCTGCTGATGTATTGTAGTTTCGCTGTTGGGGAAACATTAAAATTCAATGCAATCTCCTTCCCAAAAAAGGTTCGAAGATGTGCTGTTTCTGCATCATTGTCGCCTGATAAAATGTGTAATTGGTAGCCATCTTGTTTGAGCTTTTTCGCCAGTTCGTGTATGCCTTCCCGATAGTGGTTGCTAATTTCATAAAAGCCTTTGTACTCCTCATTTATCTTAACATACACCCTAGAGGCTTTGGCTTCCTTTTGGTCTTCTTGGGCGCCTACAAAACCCGCCCCACCCAACCGAACTTGCTGATGAGCTACCGTGGCCTCTATGCCTTTTCCGGAGGTTTCAGAAAATGCTGCTGCGTGGAGGAGGGGCAATACTTCCTGCTGTTGGCCAAGAAAACCAACCAAAGAATGACTCAGTGTATGCGAAGATTGCATGGCAGTGCTTCTTACAAAATGTTCTTCCTGCAAACTCAGCCTGCTGCCATTGAATTTAATTTGAGCTTTGCCATTTTCTGTTATCGTACCCGTTTTATCAAATACAATTTCGTTACTGGCTGCCAAAGATTCTATCACAGAAGCATTTTTCAAGTACAGTTTATTTTTCCCAAAAATACGTAGCATATTACCGAATGTAAAAGTAGCTGATAACAACAACGAACAGGGGCAAGCCACAATAAGTACTGCTGTTACGGCAGTTAACAATTTAGAGGTATCGTAAACGCCCCAATAAAATGCAGTAAGTGCCGCTATGCTAAACAGCACCACGGTAAAATACCTGCTCCAGGGGTGAATAAATGATTGTTCTTTGTTTTTATTGATAGAAAACACATCCCCGTTCCATAGTTCTGTGATGTAACTGGCAGATGGTACTTTGGCCACCTGCAGTTTAATCAATCCTGCTTTTTGTTTGCCACCTGCAAAAATGAGCGATCCAATTTTTTTAGGAACCGGCGTATTTTCTCCGCTTACAAAACTATAATCGATGTCTGCACAGCCTTCGAGCAACACAGCATCTGCAGGAATCATCTCTTCATTTCTAATTAAAATAACATCTCCTTTTATTAATTTGGTAACAGGAATGCTTTCTTCTTTTGCATTTCTCATGACCGTAACACCCAAAGGAAAATAGGATTTGTATTGCCTATCGAAGGATATAGCATCGTAGGTTTTGTGTTGAAACCATCTGCCAATCAGCATAAAAAAGATGATACCAGTGCCTGAGTCGAGGTAACCCGCACCTGTACCCGAAATTATTTCGTAGTAGCTTCTTCCAAATGTCATCACACTGGCAAAGGCAATGGGCAAATCAATGTTAATCTGTCCCTGTCGTATACCCTTGAAGGCAGCAAC
>JBIIPY010000013.1:0-42983 GCA_044342365.1 Ferruginibacter sp.
CTGTAGAATAACACGGGTAAACTCAATACGAAAATGAGCCAGGTAAAGGTTTTTTTTAAGCCGGCCTGCTCAATTTCTCCTCCGGAAAAATATTCTGGAAAACTGAGCATCATGATATTACTAAAACAGAATCCCGCTATGCCCAATGCTGCGATGTTGTGATCATATTTCAACTTCGTTGGTTTACTATCTGGGGCTTGAAGGTTAATGTCTGGCTCATAACCAATAAATGACAACAACTCCACCACTTCTCGTAGGGAAACATTGGCAGGGTGAAAACTTACAAAAATGGTTTTCCGCTCAAAATTGGTTTGAGAACGGATAATACCTGAATGAACTCGGGGCAGGTTTTCGAGCAGGTACACGCAGGAACTACAGTGCATTTGTGGAAGTGAAAACGTTACGTTTATTTGCTCGGAAGAACGAAACTGTACCAACGAATCTATTAACTGTTCATCATCTAAATAAGCAAACCTGCTGCCTACAAACTTTCCTTTGGCTTTTATACCAGGATGCTGCGCTATTTCGTAATAATTGCATAGATTGTTTTCTTGAAGCAATAAGTAGACCTGGCGGCAGCCGTTGCAGCAAAAGACATGTGAAGCTTCTGATACTGGTGAAGTACAAGGGTCGCCACAATGATAACAAGTATCAGGGTTGGTATGAACAGCAGACTTTGAAATAACAAAATGTTTAAACTCGAAATTAGGGTGGCTCCTATCCTTAAAAAATGATCAATAACCAAGGATGACCTGATATTAATCAGTTATCTTTGAATGGCATGTGTTTGTTGCTTATCATAGCAAAAACTGATCAGGATCATTGTATGCTAAGCATCAAACGCCTTTATTTGCGATATAAACACGAGCAATAATGAAAACAATACTAGTTCCAACCGATTTCTCGCTAAATGCCAACAAAGCATTGAACTATGCGGCTGAGCTGGCAAAATTAGCCGGATCAAAAATCATCATCTTACACGTAACAGATTTATCCCATGCTGCTATTAATGAGAACGTGATACTACCTGAAAATTTCGATAAGGAAATCATAGATAGTGCTAATAAGCAACTAAGCATCCTGGTGTCTGCTACATCCTTTATTACGGGCGGTGCAGTAGAACAGCAGTTGTACAACGGCTTTGTATCTGACGCCATTCAACAAGCTTGTAAAGAAAATGCGGTTGACCTTATTATAATGGGAACCCTTGGTAATGCAGGCATCAGAGAGAAACTATTTGGTAGCATCACAGCAAAAATCATCAGTCATGTAGATGTACCCGTATTGGCCATCCCGCTTCTATACGAATGGGAAATACCCAAAAATATTTTATTGGCAGTGAAAGAATTCAAAGAAGATCCTTCTGTGTTGAATCCCCTGTTAAAAATTGCAAGGGTACTTCATGCGCCCATTCACGTTTCTGTTTTTACTGATGAAACCCACGCCCATGCGGTGGATTTTCTGCAGAATAGCAGAGACTTAGAATTGTTTACCACCCACATGCAAGCAGCCAATGAAGATCTCAATATTGTAACTGCCCCATTGTATGGTAGCCAGTTTGAAGAAGCCATTACAACATATATTTCAACCAACAACACCGGATTATTGGTGATGATCACCCACAAAAGAAATTTTTTAGAGAGTATCTTTAACAAGAGCCTCACCAAAAAAATGAGTTACCATACCAACATACCATTGTTGTCATTACCCATATATTCATAAACCAAATTCACGATATGCCTTCTATTATTGTTCCATCCGACTTTTCTAAAAATAGTACCGTTGCACTGCGGTATGCCATCCAATTGTGTAAGATCAGCAAATTAGACCTGATCGTTTTTCACGCTTCGCATATTTCTGCATATGCACTATCTGCCGCCAGCACCGAAGAACAAATGACTTTGTTGTTACAGGAAGATGAAACAAGTAAAATGGAAAAGTTGCAAGACCAAGTAAACAAGGCTTACAAATACCTCAACGTTGCTAAAATACCTGAAGGAACCAGATTGCTGGTGCAATACAACCCGATGGTTGTAGAAAGAACACTCGAATTGGCAGCCGAACAAAAAGCATCCATGATCATTATGGGTACTCATGGTGCCACTGGCATCAACAAATTCTTCTTTGGATCCAACACTTCGGTCATGATTTCCAAATCGGAAATACCAGTATTGGCCATTCCAGAAAATTACAAATGGAATGCGCCAAAAGATATTTTATTTGCTTCTGAGCTTCAAAACATGGGCAAGGAATTGAAGCAACTCCTCCCATTTGCCCTATCAACCAAAGCCAATATCCGTGTATTGTATTTGGATTATGGCATAGATGCGGATGACAAAAAAATGAAAAAGGCGTTAGAAGCCATCAAGACATCTGGCTATAAAAAAATAAAACTTGAAATACAAAAAGCTAACATCGAAGATACCTTGGTGAGCCAATTGAAAAAACAAATTGCCAAAGACAAACCAGATATCCTGGTGATGTTTACCAGAGAAAGAACCATGTGGGACAGATTATTTGGTAAAGGAAGTAAAACAGAAGACATGAGTACGTCTCTAAGCGTACCATTGTTGTCCTATAAAAAAGGTTGATTTGTTTAAACAGAAAAGATGTTTAAACTGTTTTGAAATAGCACACACGTTTCATTATTTATTAACTGCTCAAGCAAAACTTTATGCCGAAAGGATGGAATGGAACCATGGGCCAATTTAGGCTCATTGGTATTTTAGAAGGAATTTCTTATGTAGTTTTATTATTCGTTGCCATGCCGCTGAAGTATTTTGCCGATATGCCCAATGCAGTAAAATATGTAGGTTGGGCACATGGTGTACTTTTTGTTGCTTTTGGCTTATTCCTCATCAAGGTTTGGGAACAATACAAGTGGTCATTTGGAAAAGCCACGGTGGCATTCATCGCATCGCTGGTACCCTTTGGAACTTTTTGGTTAGATAAAAAACTGAAAAGAGAATATCCATCATCTACTCAGTAAGATTATTCTTCATTACTAAATTGTTTATTCAGCAGCAGTAATTACGATGCAATCTACCAAAAGACAACAGCAGGCAACTGTTCTGCGAATTTTCAGAAAAATTCATAGAAGCATGGGCGCTGTGTTGTTTGTTTTCTTTTTTATTGTATCCCTCACTGGCTTGTTATTGGGATGGAAAAAAAACAGTGGCGGTTATTTGCTTCCAGAAAGTGTACAAGGCACCAGCACAAATTTAAACGAATGGCTAAGCATCGACTCGCTGCATACCATTGCTACCACATATTTTGTAGATTCTATTGCTCCAGGTGCATCAACCAAATTAGAACGCATTGATATTCGCAATGAAAAAGGCATGGTAAAATTTGTGTTCGAACACAATTTTGTAGGATTGCAATTGGATGGCGTAACTGGAAAAATTTTGTTGGTAGAAAAACGAAGAAGCGATTTTGTTGAAAATATTCATGACGGATCCATTATTGATAAATACTTTGGTACAGGCAATACCATCAAGCTCATTTATACATCAGTGATGGGCATTGCGCTACTCCTCTTTACCATTACTGGTTTCTGGTTATGGTACGGTCCCAAAAGAATGCGAAAGCAACAACGATGATGTAGTATCAATAACTCATTAATGCCATCTAAACGAGTGAAACAATTCGCATATTAAGCTGATACATTTCCTGTTTCAACAGTGTTCGGCTTCAATGAAAAGCAGCACCAAACGTTGTTTTCATTATCTTCGAGCTCGATTGCTTTAATAAAAATAGTATTATGAATCTCGAAGCCAATAAAAACGAAGATGCTTTAAAACTAGCCTGGAGCCAGGTAAAACAACAACTCGAAAAAATTTACGAAGGCGGCGGAAAAAAAGCCATCGCCAAACAAAAAGAAAAAAACAAACTCGTTGCCCGCGAACGCATTGCTTACTTGTGTGACGAAGGAAAACCCTTTATTGAAATCGGTGCTTTTGCCGGATTCGAGATGTATGAAGAACAAGGAGGATGCCCATCGGGAGGTACCGTAAGTGGTATTGGATATGTGAGTGGCCGTCAATGCATCATTGTAGCCAATGACCAAACCGTAAAAGCAGGCGCATGGTTTCCCATCACTGGCAAAAAAAACCTACGCATGCAGGAGATTGCCATGGAAAATCATTTACCCATTGTTTACATTGTAGACAGTGCGGGTGTTTATCTTCCGATGCAGGATGAAATTTTTCCCGATAAAGAAAATTTCGGACGCATCTTTCGCAACAATGCCCGCATGAGTGCCATGGGCATTACCCAAATTGCCGTAGTAACAGGTGCCTGTGTGGCTGGCGGTGCTTACCTGCCCATCATGAGTGATGAAACCATCATGGTAGAAGGTGCAGGATCCATCTTTTTAGCAGGGCCCTATTTGGTAAAAGCAGCTATAGGGGAAGACTCAGATGCAGAAACCCTTGGTGGTGCTGTAACACACACTGAAATATCGGGAATTGCTGATTATAAATTTGCCACCGAAGAAGCCTGTTTGGATAAAGTAAAAAGCATCATGAGCAAACTGGGAAAGCCCGCGACTGCTGGGTTCGACCGTATTGCGGCAACTGCCCCCGAATTAAACAACGGCGAACTATTTACCATCATGGCAGAAGGCAATAGCAAGCCTTATGATATGAAAGACATGATACGCTGTATTGCCGATAAAAACAGTTTTGATGAATTCAAAGCAGATTATGGTAAAACCATCGTGTGTGGTTATGCCAGGGTAGATGGCTGGGCCGTGGGGTTTGTAGCCAACCAACGCCTCATTGTGAAAAGCAAAAAAGGCGAAATGCAAATGGGTGGTGTTATTTACAATGACAGTGCCGATAAAGCAGCCCGCTTCATCATGAATTGTAATCAGAAAAAAATTCCACTGGTATTCTTGCAAGATGTTACCGGCTTTATGGTGGGTAGCAGAAGCGAACACAGTGGTATCATCAAAGACGGTGCAAAGCTGGTGAATGCGGTGGCCAATTCGGTGGTTCCAAAAATCACCATTATCATTGGCAACTCATATGGGGCGGGCAATTACGCCATGTGTGGCAAGGCGTATGATCCACGATTTATTTATGCATGGCCCACCGCAAAAATTGCTGTGATGGGCGGCGACCAAGCAGCAAAAACCATGTTGCAAATACAGGTGGCTGGCATGAAAGCCAAAGGTTTAGAAGTGAGTGCAGCCGAGGAAGCCAACATTTTTAAAACAATTGCCGATAATTATACCCGACAAACCAAACCCCAATACGCAGCTGCCCGTTTGTGGGTAGATGGCATCATCAACCCTGCTGATACCCGTTTGGTGATCAGCGAAGGCATCAAAGCAGCCGATCAAAACCCTGTGATACCAGCGTTTAGCACAGGGGTATTTCAGGTTTAATAGCAATGTGATTTATATAATATGCCAATATTTTATAAATCTTATCCCGAATGCTTTCGGGAGTAAATGCCGATGGTATCAAACAAATAGTACGATGAGGCGATAGCCGATATTGGACTATATTGTTTGTTTAATCGGTATAAAATATTTTTGTACGAAGCGCAATCATTAAAACAAAAATAGCCCCTTTAGGGGAGCCATTTTTGTATCTCTACAATTGACATGTTTTATGCATCTTCTGGTTCGTCTTCACTCGCAACTTCTGGTGTTGCTGCATCGGTACCAGGATTTTCAGGGTCTGTTTCAGCTTCCAGATTGTTTTCAGCAATTCCTTCAACAGCAGTCTCGTCTAACAACAACTCTTCTACTTCTTCTTCGTCTAACTGAGTAATGGCAGCAATTTCATCCCCTTCATCTACCTTTATCAGTTTAACACCTTGTGTGGCGCGACTCAACTCACTGATGTTTTTCACTGCCATGCGGATGGTAATACCCGATACACAGGTGATCATCAGATCTTGGGTTTCGGTTACATCTAGCAATCCTACCAATCCACCCGTTTTATCCGTTACGTTGATGGTTTTTACACCCTTACCACCACGGTTGGTGATGCGGTAGTTGGCCTCCCCAGTTTCAGGATCATCCAACTTGGTACGTTTGCCATAACCTTTTTCACTCACTACTAAAACGGTGCGAGATTTATCAGCCGTATTCACACACACCATACCTACCACTGCGTCGTTGCTTTCATCTACTTCAATTCCAGCAACACCAATACCACCGCGGCCTGTAGCCCTCACCTTGCTTTCGTGGAAACGAATGGCACGGCCACTTTTCACCGCCATCATAATTTCACTATTGCCATCTGTAAGCTTGGCAGCAATCAGCCGATCGCCCTCCAAAATATTGATGGCATTGATACCACTTTGTCGTGGTCTGCTAAAATCTTTTAGTTTCGATTTGTTGATGATACCATTTTTGGTACACAAAACAATGTAATGATTGGTTACATAATCTTCATCGTCGAAATTGGCGACGTCGATAATGGCCTGCACCTTATCATCGGGCGAAATCTGCACCATATTTTGTATGGCTCTGCCCTTGCTCGTTTTATCTCCTTCCGGAATTTTGTAAACGTTTAGCCAGAAACATTTTCCTTTTTCGGTGAAGAACATCAACGTGTGGTGCGTAGAGGCAACAAACAAATGTTCTATAAAATCTTCCTGTCGGGTACTGCTTCCTTTGGCACCTCTTCCGCCACGGCGCTGTTGGCGGTACTCGTTTGCTGATGTACGTTTGATGTAACCAAGGTGAGAAATGGTAACGACCACGTCTTCTTCCTCTATTAAATCCAACATATTCATCTCATCGTCTGCATATTCAATATTGCTTCTGCGTGCATCTCCAAACTTAGCCTTCACTTCTGCCATCTCTGCTTTGATGATATCAAATCGAATGCTTTCATTGGCCAATATTTCTTTTAAGCTCCCGATCAAATTCATAATTTCTGCGTGTTCTTCGCGAATTTTATCAATCTCCATGCCGGTTAAACGCTGCAAACGCAGTTCTAACACAGCTTTGGCTTGAATTTCACTCATACCGAACTGACTCACCAATCCGTCTTGTGCCAAATGAGGAGTTGAACTTTCGCGAATCAATTTAATTACAGCATCCAGATTGTCTAATGCGATGATGTAACCCTCCAAGATATGCGCCCTTTCTTCTGCCTTGCGCAATTCGTATTTTGTTCTTCGAATCACTACTTCGTGACGGAAATCAACAAACTCTTTGATGAGCTGTTTTAAATTGAATATCTGTGGCCTACCTCTTACTATGGCTACATTGTTGATGCCATAAGAAGTTTGCAGTTCGGTGTGCTTGTACAGTTGATTGATCACCACCTGTGCCACTGCGTCTTTGCGCAGATCTACCACAATACGCGTTCCTTCTTTGTTGTTACTTTCATCATTTACACTGCTGATGCCTTCGATCACTTTTTCGTTTACGAGTTCACCAATTTTTGCAGCCAGTGCATCAATGTTTACCTGATAAGGAATTTCGTAGATCACCAATTTTTCGCGGCCGTTGGCGTTGGTTTCTACATTCACTTTACCACGCAGCACTACCCTTCCTCTACCTGTATGAAAACCAGCCTTGATACCTTCAAAACCATAAATGGTTCCGCCTGTAGGGAAATCAGGGCCTTTCACATGTGTGATGAGCTCATCGATGGTAATGTCGTTGTTTTCAATGTAAGCAACGCAACCATCAATGACTTCGCTGAGGTTGTGCGGCATCATGTTGGTGGCCATACCCACGGCAATACCGCTACTGCCGTTTACCAGCAATTGTGGAATGCGTGTAGGCAGCACCGTTGGTTCCTGCAAACTGTCATCAAAGTTCAGTTGAAAATCAACCGTTTCTTTTTCGATATCATCGAGCATGGCTTCTGCCAATTTCTCCATTCTTACCTCTGTATAACGCATGGCAGCCGGCGGATCTCCACCCTGGCTACCGAAGTTACCCTGACCATCAATCATTTTATACCGCATGGCCCAAGGCTGCGCCATACGTACCATGGTATCGTAAATAGCAGTGTCACCATGTGGGTGATACTTACCCATTACTTCACCTACAATACGAGCCGATTTTTTGTAGGCTTTGTTGCTGGCATTTCCCAATTCATTCATGCCATACAAAACCCTACGGTGTACAGGCTTTAACCCATCTCTTACATCGGGAAGTGCTCTACCTACAATCACACTCATAGAGTAATCGATGTAGAAAGTCTTCATTTGCTCCTCAATGTTTACCGGAATAATTTTACCCCGATTGTTGGGGTTACTACCCTCTAAATTATCTTGATTTTCCATAATAAAATTTACCCACTTGAAGGGGTGACGAAAGTAACGTTTTTTAGTGATTTTTCCTGTTGAAAAAGAGGCTATTTTGAAGAGGTTTTACACATTTTTTACCCGTTTTAAGAAACGTAGGTGGCAACGATGATTTTTGTTCCGTTTCCCTAAAAAAAGGGGTTTAAGCTAATAATCAAGGCCATAAAAGAATACTGCATTTCTCTTGGAAAAAAGAATCCTTAACTTGCCGAAAATATTTTCGATTGAAGACATTACTCCTTATTGGTGCAGGAAAATCCGCCACCGTTTTAATACAATACCTTATCAAAGAAAGCGAGGCCAACAACTGGAAATTTTTGGTGGCAGATGCAGACAAGGAACAGGTATTGGCCAAAACAGGAAACAGCAAATTTGCCACTGCTATTGCGTTGGATGTAACCGATGATGATGCACGCGAAAAACTGATTCAAAAAGCACATGTGGTGATTTCGATGATGCCGCCTGCCCTGCATTTTTTAATAGCGAAAGATTGTGTAGAATACCGCAAACACCTGCTCACTGCTTCCTATTTGGATGATAAGATGAAGAGCCTGAAAGATGAGATTCATCACCGCAAATTATTGTTCCTCTGCGAGATGGGATTAGATCCCGGAATCGACCATATGAGTGCGATGCAAATCATTCACCGGTTAAAAAACAAAGGCGCAGTGATAAAAAGTTTTAAAAGCCATTGCGGCGGATTGATCGCACCCGAAAGCGACAACAACCCATGGCACTATAAAATTAGTTGGAACCCCCGAAATGTAGTATTGGCAGGCAATGCAGGGGCTTTGTACAAAGAAAACAATGAAACAGTACAAGTGCCTTACCAACAAATATTTAGTGGCAAACATGAAGTGAAAATTGACGGTTTAGACCGCCTTGCCTGGTATCCGAATAGAGATTCACTTTCTTATATTCCTGTTTACAAATTACCAGAAGCGGCAACCTTTATACGAACCACCCTCAGGCATCCACAATACTTAAAAGGATGGCAGGCGCTGGTGGATTCGAACCTCACCAACGATGCAAATGTTTTACAAAACAGTCCTCTTTCTTTTAAAGAGTGGAGTGTAGCCATCCTTCCTTTTGTGAATGATGAAAACCGGAAAATGTTAGATTACCTAGGTTTGTTTAAAACAACACTTATTCCTGCATCAGCCAAGAGCAATGCCGATGTATTGCAACATTTATTGGAAACAGCCCTTGCCATGTTGCCCACCGACAAAGACATGGTTGTGATGCTGCACGAAATTGATTTTGAACTCAACGGTGAGGCCTCCAGCATTCACAGCAGTTTGGTAGTGAAAGGTGAAAACAGCAGTGCTACCGCTATGGCAAAAACAGTGGGCCTACCATTGGGAATTGCAGCAAAATTGTTGTTGAATGGAGCTCTACAACTCCGTGGCTTACACATTCCCATCCTTCCAGAAATTTATGAACCTGTTTTGCAAGCGTTACAAGAAGAAGGTATTGAATTTGTAGAGCAGCACAAGTCTGAATAAAATATTACACCCCTAATTTATTCAACAAGGTTTGCACCCCTTCAGTAGCAGGTTGTTCTATCAACTGAATGTTGGGCAACGCATCCATCACAGGAATTTTTCGATCGATGATGTACTTGGGAACATCCAAGGGTACATAATGAATGAGCCCTGCTGCAGGATACACTTGTAAAGATGTTCCCACCAACACAAAAATATCGGCAGTACTCATGATGTTGGCAGCGGTTTCAATCAACGGTACTGGCTCTTCAAACCAAACAATGTGTGGTCGATACTGCGTATCGTCGGGCCCACGATCACCCAACTGAATATCGCCGGTGATGGTTACTACTTTTTCGGGTGAACCCAACGTATGCATTTTAAAAATTTCACCATGCAAATGAAGCACGTTGGTAGAACCTGCCCTTTCATGTAGATCATCGATGTTTTGGGTAACAATGGTAACGGTATAATTTTTTTCTAATGCAGCCAATCCTCCATGCGCCGCATTGGGCAATGCTTTGGCCACTTCTGCCCGCCGCATATTGTAGAAGTCTAGCACCAATTGCGGATTGCGCATAAAGGCACGGGGTGTAGCCACATCTTCGATATTATACCCATTCCACAAACCATCACTGTCACGGAAAGTTTTTAATCCACTCTCAGCGCTAATACCCGCTCCTGTAAGTACCACCACGTGTTTTTTCATGCAACAATATTAGCCATTTTGTGCTTTAGATGAAAATGAATTCGCTTAAAGAAAAGGGTATACTTAATATTCTATGAACAGGCTTGCGCGTTACACAATTAACTGTCGAAAATATAGTGGAGTTGTATTTTTTGGGTTTATAAAAAAATTAGAAAATGCTTATCGTTCACCGGCCATTTCCATAATAATTTCCCACTCAAAGTCTTTCACCGATTGCACAGAAAGCCTGCCTAAACGAACCAGGTCCATTTCCTGTAATCCTTGAGTTGCTTTTACCTGCTTCAGTGTTACTGGATGTTTCAATTTTTTAACGGGCTTTAAATCAACTACCACCCATGCGGTTTCCTCTGTGGTGGGATCTTGGTAAAATTCCTTCACTACTTTGGCAATACCCACCAATTCTACGCCTTCGTTGCTGTGGTAAAACAATACCTCGTCACCTTTTTTCATCGCCTTTAGGTTGTTGCGTGCGCCATAGTTGCGAACTCCATCCCAGAACGTCTTTTTGTCTTTTACGAATTGATCCCAACTGTATTTGAATGGTTCAGATTTTACCAGCCAATAAGCCATATAGTGCTATTTAAATTTTGAGGGCAAAGATATGTTCTTCATTGATAATTTTTTTTTGTTAAGAAAAATCTAAAGGAATCCATTCTTCGTAAGTGAGTTTGTAAAGAAGTTTAAATCATCAATTAATCATTTATTACTAAAAAACAAAAACAATGAAACGTAAAAAAATCTTATTAACCGGAATCATCGCTGTTGCTGTAGCATCAGCAGGTGTACTAGTGGCCGCAGACCATGTTGATGCGCCAGCAGTTACCAACCAGCCTACAGATATCACCGATTTGTATGTCTTCAGAGGTCAGGATCCTAACAATCTGGTATTCGTAGCCAACACCCAAGGTTTGTTGAGTCCAGGTATGACAGCAGCCGCCAAATTCGATCCAAATACTTTGATCGAGTTCAACATTGATGTTAACAACGACAATGTAGAAGATCTGGTATTGCAAGCCATTTATGATGCTGGTAGTAACCGCATGAAAGTGTATGGCCCAATTGCTCCTTCAGAAAAAGGAACAAGAAGTAAAGTAGAAGGTAACTTAACAGTAGAAGCTGGTGTAACTGCCTATGGTGCTGCACCAGTAATAGCTACTTCTGCGAATGGTGTTAGAGTTTTTGCTGGACCAAGAGATGATCCTTTCTTTTTTGACCTGGATGCTTTTAAAAGAGTAATTGCTGGTCAAGCTACTGCATTTGCTAATCCAGGCGTTGATGCTTTTAGGGGTACAAATGTATTGAGCATTGTTATTGAATTACCAAAAAATCTATTGGGAACTGTTACTGGTAACAGCGCAAATGTTTGGATTGAATCAAAAAAGAAAATTTAATTACACTAAAAAAACTATTCAAAATGAAATCAATAAATTCTAAATTATTTGCAGCACTACTTATTGGAAGTTCTGCCTTATTCGCATCTTGTGATAAAGACGATACACCTGCTGCTACAGTTTATTATCAACAAGCCGATCAAAAAGCAAGACCCGCTATCAATACTGTGTTTGTAGCTTCTGCTGAAAAAGATGCTTTCAACACTACTACTCCATCAGCGATGGGCGGTGCATTTCAATCAAAATTCCAAGCGAGATTATTGGCTTTGAATCCGGGTTACACCACCAACGCATTGGGCCAAACAGCCGCACAGCTTACTGGTTTGCTGGCCTCAGACGTATTGAATGTGTCACTAACCGCTCCAACTACATTTTTTGATGGCACCAATATACTTACAGGAAGAGCTTTGGCTGATGATGTAATTGATGTAGAACTGATCTTGTTATTTGGTGGTCCAAATGCTTTAACGGGTAGTCCTACCAATCCAGGTCTCATTAGTGATAATGTAGGAGCAAACGACAAAGCATTTTTAACATCGTTTCCTTACCTCGCTTCTCCATTTTAATTACAAACCGAGTTTATAGAAATACCCTGGCTAATCCAGGGTATTTTTTTATTATAAAAACTTGAAATTTAAATCCAACAGCATTATTCTTTCGTTCGTTTAAGTACAATTATTTACCTTCCTCAATAATGAATAAAAACATCTTATACATACTGCTGTTCAGCTACACATCAATGTTGTGTAAGCCAATATTGCCTTATGTTGTAGATACTTTGGAACACATTTTATTGTACGATCAGCATATTGCCACCGTTCATGTTGAAAATGGTAAAATGCACGTTCACAAAGAAGCAGTAGATGCTGGAGCTGATCTGAAGGATGATCAACCTAGTACCTCAGTAAAAAAATCATACAGCAGTTGGGACCATCTGCCACCTGTTTTTACAAACTGCTACATTCCCACTTTCATCGAAATAGCACTCAACCAATATCTTCCTATTTCATCCTACCCTATTTTCTCCTTTTCAGATTATCCCCCACCCCGATTGTTTTTCATTTAAACGTTATTAGGCAATGACATTCATTGTCTATTCATTCAGTGCATGAAGCAAAGTATGCTTGTACAATTGTATATTGGCATCGCCTTCATCACTGTATATCTCAACATTTAAAAACAATCAAATGATCAAGTATTTACAATACTTAACAGGTATTACTTTGATGTTGCTTTTTTCAAATGTATCTTATGCACAGGCGTTAATTTCTATTAAAGTGGTGGATGCAGCTAGCGAGCAACCCATTCATCAGGTCTTTATCAGTATGGGTGCAACAAACTACCTTACAGACGAATACGGTAATGCTACGCTAAAAACAAATGCAGAAAGCATCGAAGTAACCGCTATTGCCATTGGATACAAAACCATCAGTACAACCCTTGTAAAAAACAAACTTAACATTGTTTCAATGACAAAAGATGTTGCCAACTTAAAAGAGGTAACACTACTTTCTACAGTAAATAGCTCAACATTTAGCACGCTGAATAAAATTGACCTCAATTTAAATCCCGTTAAATCATCACAAGAATTGTTGCGCCTCGCACCCGGATTGTTTGTTGCACAACACGCAGGAGGTGGTAAAGCGGAACAAATTTTTTTACGGGGATTTGATGTAGACCATGGTACCGACGTTTCGGTAAACGTAGATGGTATGCCAGTAAACATGGTGAGCCATGCACACGGACAAGGTTATGCGGATGCTCATTTCATCATTGCAGAAACCGTGAATAATGTTGATTTTGGCGCTGGCCCTTACTATGCAAACTATGGCAATTTTACTACGGCTGGTTATATCAACATGAGTACTTTTCAGAACATTGACAAAAGCCGAATTCAGATAGAGGCTGGGAGGTTTAATACTTTCAGAACATTGTTGATGTTAGACCTGCTTAAGAAAAACAAAGGAAAACAATCTGCTTACATTGCCGCCGACTTCAATTATAGTGATGGACCCACCCAAAGCAAGCAGGTATTTAGAAGATTCAATTTGTTTGGAAAATACAATCTTGCTATCACAGACCATACACAGCTTACCGCATCGGCTTCCGCCTTTGCAAGCGATTGGTATGCGTCTGGGCAAATTCCACAGCGTGCGGTAAAAGAGGGCATCATAACCCGTTTTGGTTCCATCGATCCTACTGAAGGCGGTAATACAGAACGCTACAATGCCAATGTGGTATTGCGTCACCAGTTCAATTCGCAACTTAAATTGCAGTCCCAATTATTTTACAGCAGGTATTTGTTTAACCTATACTCCAACTTCACATTCTTTGCTAACGATCCTATTAACGGTGATGGTATTCAACAAACAGAAGCAAGAGATTTATTTGGTTTTACTACCAATCTTAGCCAACAAAAAAACATGGGCACCTGGCAATACAAAGCTACCTACGCTACTGGTATCAGGTATGATGCAACCCAAAACAGTCGCCTCAATACACAAGTACAAAGAACATTTCTGGCCGATATAAAATTAGGAAACATCACGGAAGCCAATTTATATGCTTTTGCACAACAACAATTTAGCAATAAAAAATGGGCATTTGATGTTGCTTTAAGAGCCGATTATTTTAATGCTGCTTACAACGACAAATTAAGCAGTGCACAGTTGCCATCTAGAGACGCTTCAATTTTGAGTCCGAAATTAAACATCCAATATACTGCCAACAAACAATTACAGTTGTATGTAAAATCTGGCAGAGGTTTTCACAGCAACGACAGTCGTGTGGTAGTTGCCAACAATGGAAGAGAAATTTTACCTGCGGCATTGGGAACAGATGTAGGCGTAATACTGAAACCTACTTCTAAATTGTTTTTAAATATAGCCGCGTGGTACCTGCATCTAGAACAGGAATTTGTGTATGTAGGCGATGCAGGTATTGTAGAACCTAGTGGAGCAACCAGCAGAAAAGGAATAGACCTTGCCGTCCGCTATCAGTTTAGCAATAAACTTTTCGCCAACCTCAACATCAACTACACCAAGGCTATAGCAATTGGTGAAGCCAAAGGCGAAAACTTTATTCCATTGGCACCTGATTTAACCAGCATTGGTGGTTTGTATTACAAATCGCTCACTGGTTTCAACGGCGGTATCAGCTACCGTTATATTAAAGACAGAGCAGCCAATGAAGACAATAGCATTGTAGCAGAAGGCTATTTTGTAGTAGATGCTGTGCTAAACTATACTAAGAAAAAATATGAGGTTGGCTTTAGCATAGAGAATATGCTAAACACCGAATGGAATGAAGCGCAGTTTGCTACTGAAAGTCGCTTAAGAAATGAGCCGGCTATCGTAAACGAATTGCATTTCACACCTGGTAATCCGTTTTTTGCAAGGGTAAAATTTGCATTGTTCTTTTAATGATTGCTGAAATGAATGAGGCAAAGATGATCAACTAAACACTTAACAACACAAAGAAACCAACGGGTAAACGTACATTTTAAAAGCGTTGGCTTGTTGCGTTTCTTTGTATTTTATACTTCGTTCATTAAAATATTGGAAAAGATATATAAGTAAGATTGAATCCTACATTGATTCAACATCTACCAACCACTGGCCAATACATCTGCGATGTGCATCGTACGCAAAGGAAGTTCCTTGTTTTTGATAACACCATCTAATTGCATTAAACAACTGAGGTCTGTAGAAATAATATGTGAAGCACCCGTTTGTAGGGCATTCTTTAATTTTTGATCGGCCATAGCTGTAGAAATGGCATCGAATTTTACAGCAAATGTTCCACCGAAACCACAGCAGGTTTCATTGTCTACCATCTCCACCAACTCCAACCCTTTCACATTCGCCAATAATTTTCTTGGACCGGCTTTTATTTTACATTCGCGCAAAGCAGCACAACTATCGTGGTAGGTAGCTTTTGCGGTCAGCTGAGCACCAAAGTTTTCAATTTTTAAAACATCGGTTAAAAATTCAGTGAACTCATACGACTTTGGTACGAGTTGTTTAACATCGTTGTGAACAGCGGTATTATTGAACAATGTTGGATAATAATTTCTAACGAATCCCGTGCAACTTGCACTGGGTGATACTATATAATCTGTGTCTTTAAAATCTTTGATAAACTTATTGGCTACAGATTTACATTCGCTGGTAAAACCCGCGTTAAACGCTGGTTGGCCGCAACAGGTTTGATTGGCATTGTACAATACTTCACAACTGGCTTTCTCCAGTACTTTTACCATGTTGAAGGCAGTTTCCGGATACAGTTGATCTACAAAGCAGGGTATAAATAAGTGTACACGCATTGATCAATAATTAAGATATTATTTAAAATCAATTTATTTTTTGCGACAAAGCAATCATTTGTAACGCAGTGCTAGCGGCTTCTTCGCCTTTGTGTCCGACAGATCCACCAATTCTTTCATTTGCCTGCTCCAGTGTATCTACAGTAAGTACACCAAAAATAGTAGGAATTGGAAGTGATAAATTCAGTTGTACTACTCCATCAGTTACTGCTTTGCACACATAATCAAAATGAGGAGTATCACCTTTGATAATGCAACCGAGCGCAATAAATGCGTCTGGTTTACAATCCTGGTACTTCATTTGATCCCAATTGTTTTTTATCCCAAATGGAATTTCAAATGCCCCTGGAACCGTTATCACCCTAGTGGCGACGTTGTGTGCCTTCAACACTTTTAAACATCCTTCTTCGAGTTTATCTAAAACTGTTCCATTCCATGCAGTGCGCACAATTACAACACAGGCATCCTTTTTTAACTGGATGCCTGTAGTATCAAAAATATCAGTTGAGCTTATAGCCATGATATATTTATAATTTTAAAATCTTATTCTACCTCACCAAACTTAGCCAGGTATTTGTCTACATCGCCGTTGGTAACTGCCGGTGAAGTAGGAAACTTGCTTTGCAATTGTTTGAACAACGCTACTGCTTCTTTGCTATTGCCGATATGATCTGCATAGTTAGCAGCCAACAAATAAGCCTCACCACCAAAAACTGCATCTTTAGGATCTAAAACAGTGGCTGCTTTTTTATAAAAATTAAGCGCATCGGCTGTTTTCTTTTGCTCAGCGTGTGCATCAGCTATCATCTTGTAAGCCATGCTTTGAACCTGGGTAGCGCCATTGCCATTAAAATCAGATAAGTATTTGATGGCTTTTTCAAATTCACCAATTTGAAGGTAGCTGGCACCGGCAATGTATTTTGCACGATTGCCTGCTGCTGTTCCGCCAAACTCATTAATGGTTTTAAGAACACCCACTATTTTTTTACCTTCTAATTCACCACCGTTTATCACGAGGTTTACAGAATCTTTATTAAAGCCGGTTGCAGCCATTTTATCGAAAACATTCTCAGCAGCAAAAATTTGCTCACTGGCTTTCATTTCTTTGGGAGCTACCACAAACTCCTTGTAGCTTAAATACCCTACCAATAAAACGATGATGGCACCACCCACATAAATGATGGGGCGACTGTATTTATCCCAAAATCCTTTGGCTGCGGCCAGTGTATCCGTTTCTTTAGCTGCTTTAGTTGTTTCGGTAGTAGCTTTTTCAATTACTTGCTTCTCTGCCATGTTGTTGGTTCACCCCTTTTCAGGTTAAAATTGAAGAAGGGTTATTTTTTAAAAATTAAAAATCGTGTTTGGGTTTGTTGCATCTTTCGATGGCTATATTAGTCAACAATAAAAGGGTAATCTTCCTGCACGTACACATCTTTCAACAACTCATCGTCTGATGGCCACGGACTATCTTCGGCAAATTGAACAGATTCTTCCACTTCTGCTTTCACTCTGTCATTAATGACTTCAATTTCTTCTTCTGTAACACCGAAGTTTTTGAGCAACATATTTTTCGTGTGCTCAATAGGATCTTTTTCTTTGTATTCTTCTACCTCATCTTTAGTGCGGTATTTCTGAGGATCACTCATACTATGCCCTTTGTAACGATAGGTTTTAATTTCTAATAAAGTTGGACCGCCTTTTTCACGTGCTCTGTTCACTGCTCTCAAAACTGCATTGTGCACTTCTTCAGGGCTCATTCCATCAACGCTGTCTGCAGGCATTTCGTATGCATCTGCGAGTTTGTAAATGTCTAATGTTTTACTGGTTCTTGCTACTGAAGTTCCCATAGCGTAACCATTGTTTTCGCAAATGAATACCACAGGCAAATCCCACAGCATTGCCATGTTAAAGGTTTCGTGTAGCATGCCTTGTCTGGCAGCACCATCTCCAAAAAAGCAAAGCACCACATTTTGAGTACCATTGTATCTTTCTGCAAAAGCCAAACCAGCACCTGTACCAATTTGAGCGCCTACGATACCATGACCACCAAAGAAGTTTTCTTTTACTCCGAAAAAGTGCATACTACCACCCTTTCCTTTGCTGCAACCCGTAGCCTTGCCATACAACTCCGCCATACAAGCTTTGGCAGAAATACCTTTAGCTATTGCCAATGCGTGGTCGCGGTAAGCGGTGATGAATTTATCTTCTGGATTGGTTGCTGTCATACAACCCGCTGCTACTGCCTCTTGTCCGATGTACAAGTGACAAAAACCGCGAATTTTTTGCATGCCATACAGCTGACCTGTTTTTTCTTCAAAACGGCGCAATAATAACATCAATTCGTACCAATAGATGTAAGTTTCCTTAGAAAATTTTGTAGCCAATGCATGAAAATTTTAGGCTGCAAATATAAGGGAGAAATGAGATAATTCGCTCTATGTTTAAAGATTGAGGATAGTACAGGGTCTATTTATTGAAATTTAATTAAAAACATTCATTCTCAGCATAAAAGATACAACAATAACCATCTTTAAACGAACTTACCTCAGCTGTAAACATCGGTTTGCGGCATCATGCTTTCACATTATCTTGCATGCTCATGTTGCAACTCCAATCCATAAAGATTACACAGTTTAAAAATTACGATTTTACTTCATTTGATTTTGATGCAAGGGTAATTGGTATTTGTGGATTGAATGGAAAAGGCAAAACCAATTTATTAGACGCCATTTATTATTGTTGTTTCACCAAAAGTTATTTTAATAATACGGATGCGCTCAACGTTGGTTTTGGGAAAGATGGTTTTAGATTGGAAGCTAGTTTTCTCAACAACAACATGTCCCAAAAACTGGTGTGCATCCATCGTGGCACCAGCAAAAAAGAATTCTACCTCAACGATGTGCTTTACGAAAAACTGGCTCAGCACATTGGGCGAATGCCAGCTGTGATGATTGCGCCAGATGATGTAGACATTATCACCGGTGGTAGCGAAGGCAGGCGTAAATTAGTAGATACCATTTTATGTCAGTTAGATGCGGTGTACCTGCAACAATTGATGATATACAACAAGGTGTTAGCTCAACGCAATGGCCTTTTAAAACAGTTTGCAGAAAGAGGATCCTTCGATGAGGCACTGCTCGAAATCCTGAACGAACAGCTAGCTGCACCTGGTAACTATGTGTTTAACAAACGAACTTCTTTTGCCGCAGCATACGTGCCCCTCGTTCAAAATTTTTACCAGCAAATTGCCAATAACCAGGAACTGGTGAGTATCCGCTACGAAAGTAAATTGCTTCGTTTTTCGCTAGATGACCTACTGAAACAAAACCTAGATCGAGATCGTAATTTACTACGCACCAATGCCGGTGTGCACAAAGACGATTGGTTGTTTGAGCTCAACGAACAGCCATTTAAAAACATTGCTTCACAGGGGCAACGCAAAAGTTTGTTGTTTGCCCTTAAACTGGCAGAATATGAGATCATCATAAACAACAAAGGTTTTGCACCTATTTTGTTACTGGATGATGTGTTTGAAAAACTCGACGAAAACAGGATGAAAAACTTGTTGCATTGGGTATGCAATGAAAATGAAGGACAAGTATTTATTACCGATACCCACAAAGAACGCTTACAATTTGCCTTTGAACAACTGCAGGTGAATGGCCAAATCATTGAACTATAAAAACTACCTTTACCACATGGGAGAAATTTCGTTACAGGACGCCATGCAGCAGTTTTTTAAAAACAGCAAATACAAGACCTACATACAGGCCATACAAATAGAGGAATTGTGGGAACAAATGATGGGCAAAACGGTAGCCAAATACACCGAGAAAATTCAGATCATCGGGCAAACACTCTACATCAGCACCAGCGTAGCACCATTGAGGAACGAATTGTTGTACCAGAAAGATACCATCATTCAAAGAGTGAATGAGGTGTTGGGCGACCATACCATCAAAGAAGTGGTGATAAAATAACAAAACAGGTTACTTTTTATCCCCTCTAATTCATTTTCGCAGAATTCACATCATTGGAGATAGGCCTTAACTCATAACCCTCTTTCCGCAACAATTCAATCAGTCCTTTTTTACCTACCAGGTGACCCGCACCTACTGCCATAAAAATATTGTTGTTGGGTAAAATGGTTTTTAGTTGTTCTACCCAGTTTATGTTTCTTTTATCGAGCAATACATCTAAGCCATCTTTGATGCCAAATGTTTCGTCGGTAAACATAGCTTCAAGCTGGTCTATTTGCTGCATTTTGTACACTTTCACCATTTTACCGAACTGAACTTTATAAGCATCAATGCTATCAATGGTTTTCAACAAACTTTTCGCTTGCACATCGTAAGGGATGCTATCAAAAACTGATACTTGGAAGGCAATGGTTTCAAAACCTTTGATTTCTTTTTTATCTTTTGCAGCTATTTTCAACAACTCCTGTTCTACCCCACTCATGTTTTTGCAGGGCATCATTTTAGGATATAAAAATGCCTCTAAAAAAGAAGGTTTCATTTTATGAAAGGTCTTGAGTGAAGTACGCAATGAATCAAGGAAATAGGTCTCTAACTTTAGATATTCTTCCTCTGTATAAAAATCACGCAGGGTTTTACCATCTTTCATGTTCATAAAAAACATGGCTCCGAGGGTATTGGCCGCATCGTCTAAATCCATTTCAAAATATACTTCCTTACTGTATTGGATGGCATTGAGCAGGTTATCACTAAACTGAATATCATCTTTACACATCATGTGAAATGTGCCAAACAAATAGCTGGGCTGTTTTAATCCTTTACCCGAAATCTCCCAAAGAAGGGTGTTCTCGTCTTTGCCTGAAGAAAGTTTGGGCTGGGGCTGTGCCTTACAGGCTACAAATAAAAACAGGGATGATATAGCAAGTATTAATTTCATGACAAACATTTGACCACAAAATACTATTTTTTGGGGCATCTATGCTTTTATGATCTTTTTTGCATCTGTTAAAAAAATATTTTATAGTATTGAACGATTCTTTCATTGAAGTGTACAGAAAATGATGAAGTATATATTTTTACTATTGTTCCTCGCTGTCGGAAGCAACCTTTGGGCTCAAAATGTGCCTTCTACAGAAAATGTAAACGTGCCAACCGGGAAGAACAATGCCGTATTGGCGCAGCAAAAATTAACCCGGCTAGGGTTTCCTGCCAATATTGTAAACAATCCTGCCGAAGCCAGCCTTTGGCTTCAATACTACAAACAAACCGACCAACAGGATTACAGCAACGCCGATGATCGAAAAAAAATACAGTCCACTATTTTAAACGAAGCAACCAGCTTCATCAGCAACAGCTGGCAGTTACCACTGATGCAGTTTCTGTTTTCTAACAAAAGAGACAGAGCATTATTGGAATCAGCGTTGAACATAAGCCATAACAAGAAAGAAATATATCCCTACGCCATTCAGCATGGCATCATTACTGGAGATGCCAATTTTACAAGCACCTATGCATTTGCCCAGCACGAAGCCTCCCCACTTTCTGACTTATTGTACGAATACCATTACAACAGCCTGATGTCGGCGGCTCCCAATGCCACTATTTATGCAAAGGGTTTACAAGACCTTGTTCCTTTGGCGGTTTTGCAACAGGTTTTTCTGGTGAGAAAAGATATTGTTTTAAAATATTATGAAAACAAACTAGCACCAGCAGCTCCAAACACCTATATCTGCTTGTCTGCAGGAAAAGATGTCATCGCACAGTATCCCAACGCGGTTTATACCGGATTGTTGGTAAAATTACAAGCAAACAAGTCTGTTGATGAATTGGAACAACACCTGCAACAAAACTTCACCCTTACAGGGCTGGAACATGCCACTGAATTGAGTGAAGCAGAAAAAAAGATCTACAGAAATTATCTTCCGTCGTTTTTATTATTGTACAAACAATACCAGCAATCTCAGGATAGCAGGGCTTCTGACTGGTTAAAAACAATTATAAAACTGGCTTCGCTCACGGGTGACACCTTAAAAGTAAACCAACAGCTAGGAACAACGCTATGATGACAAGGGAATTGAACAATATATTTTTAAATGAACCAGACCATGCCCTGCTCCAACTTATTCAGCAGGGTAAAAAAGGGGCGTTTGATGTATTGTATGAGCGGTACAGTCAACGAATTTTTAGTTATTTTTTTAGAATGCTCTGGAAAAACAAAGTATTGGCAGAAGACCTAACACAGGAATTATTTTTAAAAATTTGGAAACATGCCACCGACTTTGATACCCAAAAAAATTTCAGCACCTGGATGTATAGCATAGCGAACAACATGTGTAAAAATGAATACAGAAAACATGCCAACAGAAACAAACATATAACAACCCAACAACCTGAACCTTCTATGCCTGCCATTAATTTAGACGTAAAAAAATTCAGGGAAGCAGTACAAGATTGTACCAATGCTTTATCCGAAGATAAAAAAACATTGTACCTACTGCGTTTTCAAGAAAACCTGACTGTACCTGAAATTAGCCAGATCTTACATTTACCGGAAGGCACTATTAAATCTAGAATTTTTTACCTGCTCAAAGAAATGAAAGAAAAATTACAACCCTTTCAACAGATGCATGTGTATCCTTAAAATTGAAAAAATGATGTTACCAGACGAAATTATACAACAAAAAGAATGGCAGGCATTAACTGTTGAAGAAAAGCATTTGATTGCAGACCTTGCTCAAAATGCCGATGAATTTTACATGATGAAATCGATGTTGCAATTCAGTAGTGAAGCAGCAGACGAAGTTCCAGTTATAAGTGCTACAGTAAAAGAATGCATTGATGAAAAGATAGCGGTGAAAAAATCTTTTCGTTTGCATCCTATTTGGTATGCTGCAGCTGCATTCATTATTTTGGCCATCGCTATTCCCAGCATACTAAAACAGCAACCTCGAAAAAACGACATAGCTGCTACGGAGGATAATAGAAACATGCCCCCACAAGTGGTTCTAAAAAAGGATACTCCGTCATCAAAAGAACCAGTTATTGGTGAACCCAACAAAGTAGATGATAAAAAATTAGCCGATCAGCAAATCAAAAAATATAAAAACATTTTAAAAGACAACAGCGATAAAGCCCTCGCACCAGAACCGGCTTTGATCGCACAGGTATCTACCAGCGTATCATCAGATCTGTCATTATTGGATTTTGTTACAGCAGTTGAATAATTTTTTGAACGTTTGATAAGCATTGGTGTACAGCTTAAAAAAACGATTATGAAAAAATTAGTATCAATACTCCCCCTCTTTTTTGTTGCTTTGCTTTTGAATGAAAGTGCAACCGCTCAAATTGCCGGCAACGAAGTGTTTGCTGAAAAAAATGTATTGTACAACAATCCAAGCTACCAGTCTAATCCTGTAGACCTCTCCATTCAGCAATACAACAGTAGTTTTTCACCCTTACTGGAAGCCAATGTGATGATTAATGTAAAAGCAGATTCTTATGTGGCCATCTTTAGTTTAACGCAATACGCTAAAACCATTGAAGAAGCAGAAGCTGCGATGCGAACCCGCACCCAAATTTTTACCAGTTTATTGCAGCAGAAAAACATCGGAGAACAAAACATTTTTATTGATCCGGTAAGCATGGTGCCCACGTATGAAACAGAGCTCACAGAAAAAAAATTAAGCAAGACCTTTAATGAAGTGCCCACAGGTTTTGAAATGAAAAAAAATGTACACATCACCTTCAAAGACCAGCACCAGATCAACGATATCATAACCACAGCAGCCAAAGCCGAAGTATATGATTTGGTAAAAGTAGATTACAATGTAGAGGGCAAAGACGCCATCATCGAACAATTGAGAAACGAGGCGCTTGGCATCTTAATGAATAAAAAGATGGTATTGGAAAAAGCTGGCATCCATACCCGTTTTGTAAACGTGGGAGAAAAACAGGGTTCTGCATTTCCAGGCGAAAGGTATTCGCAATATGTTGCCTACAAAGCGGGCACTGCTCCTTATCAAATAGCCAATTCTAGAAAAGACAAACCCATACAAACGGTTCAATATAATTATGCCGATAAACAAAAAACCGTGTATTACGATAAGGTTACAGACAAACAGTTTGATAAAATCATTCACCCAACTGTTGGAGAACCCATGGTACAAATTTATTTTTCACTCAAAGGGCAATTTGTGATCTATGATCCGGAAAAAGAATTGGCCGATAAAATATATAACGACAAAATCAAACAATTGCAATTAAAGGAAATGGAAATGAACCTCGACCTTAGAAAGAAAGAAGCGGAATGGCGAATTGCTCGCCCAATGGCAGTAGAGAAAAAATAAGATTAAACTTTATCAATAAAAAACGGCAGTTGAAAAATGTTCAACTGCCGTTTCTATATAATGTAAATTGATTAGCCCAGTCCATGCAAACTTCCCCCTTTGGCAAACAACCAATCTATTTGTTTTTCGATAGTAGGGTCTTTTTCAACAGGCGGTGCATGGTGGGGTTTGATGCGCGCATCTATCAACATTGGACCCGTGCAACCCCAGTGTTTGTTGGTCACCGATTCGTTGATGCCATACATATCATGTGATGGATTACAACGTGTAAATGTTACCCACAGAAAATTTTTCAATGTTGCAGCCACAAAGGCGGCATCATCGGCCAACACAATCATGGGCACTTCATGCAATGCTGCATCGCTGTCTTTTAATTGTTCCTGCAACATTTTTATTTGTGCATGTGTTTCCGCATAAGTACTAAACTTCGGCATGCTGATGGCTACTACGCCTGGCATCACCAAACAGGCTTGTGCAAATCCTTGCAATTGATGAAGGATCGACGGTACTTCGGTAGCCAGTGATCTCACTTCCTCCCCATAAGCGGCAAACACAACTTTGCTACCGCTGTTGAGACCAGTACCAGAATAATCCAACGTATCGATGGTGGTATTGGTGTAAAAATGTACATCCCGGTGCAGTTGAATTCTTTTCAGCATAAACTGCAGGTATTCATCTATATGATGGGTGGATAATTGATTGGTATCATCTGCCGTGATGAATAAAAATTTCGCCAAGCTCAACTGACCAGTTCCCAACACGTGGTTGGCAATGGTGAGCAATTCGGCGGGTTGTTTAGTGGGCGAATACGGCGTGTAACGTTCGCTGCCAATGGCCAACAACAATGGATGAACACCTGCTGCATCTACCGCATGCACTTCTTTTAGTCCGGGTACTTCCTGCGGAATAGCCGCCCCGGTAATTTCATGTATGAGCTGACCAAAGCTAGTATCCTCTTGAGGTGGACGACCCACAACCGTAAACGGCCAAATCGCATTTTTGCGAGCGTACACTTTGCGCACTTTCATCAACGGAAAATCGTGGGTTAAACTGTAATAACCAAGGTGATCTCCGAAGGGACCCTCGGGTTTGTTTTCGCCAGGAAATACTTCCCCTGTGATCACAAAATCGGCGTCGGTACTTATGCAAAATCCATCATCGTATGTGTATCTAAATCTTCTTCCACCCAATACGCCTGCGAAGGTCATTTCGCTAATGCCTTCTGGCAATGGCATCACCGCCGATACCGTGTGAGATGGAGGTCCGCCCGCAAACACACTCACTTTAAGTGGCAAACCTTTTTTATTGGCCTTTGTTTGGTGCACTCCAATGCCGCGGTGCAACTGGTAGTGCAAACCTATTTCTTTATCCTGCGTGTAATCATTCCCGTTCAATTGAATTCTATACATGCCCAAATTGGCATTCATAATACCAGGATTGTCTGCATCCTCGCTGTACACCTGTGGCAGTGTAACAAATGCACCTCCATCCATCGGCCAGTGCTGAATGGGCGGAATATCGGAGATCTTAATTTCACTGTGCATCACGGGCTTGCTCATCGGATTTTTAAATGGCAATGCTTTGAGGGCAGCCATTCCTGCACTAAAGTTTTGAATGGGATGTTTGATGGCTTCGATGGGATTGCTCTTGAGTTCAATCAATTTTTGAACAGAAGCAAGGGTATCTCTAAAAATAAAACGACTTCTATCCAGCGTACCGAAAATATTGGAAGCTGCTCGGTATTGACTACCCTTCACATTTTCGAACAGCAAAGCTGGGCCTGCCATTTCATACATGCGCAAGTGGATGGCCGCCATTTCTAAATGAGGGTCAACTTCTTCCTTTATTCTGATCAACTGCCCGTTTTTTTCCAGATCGAGCAGACATTCTTCCATTGATTTGTATGCCATCTTGCTAATTTGCCTTTGATAAAATGCATTGTAATTTAAAAAAGAACCTGCAATGCATTATTCTAAAACAGATTTGTAATCATTAAGTTGAGCCATCAGGGGTCATTATCAAAATTAATCCATGCCATTTATCCTTAGTAATAAATCCGGTAGCCTTCTTCCCCCATAAAAAAACGGGAAGCAAGCTTCCCGTTGTGCGTATTATTTTACCAAAAAAAGCGTTGATGATTATTCTGCTTTCGGTGCTTCTTCAGCAACAGGAGCAGGCGCTTCTTCTTTGGGTGTTTTGTCTTCTTTGATGAGCTTACCCAACTCGTTGCCTTTTTTAGCTTTGATCACTTTGGGGGCAAACATAACCAGCATTCTTTTACCTTCCATTTTAGGCAATCCTTCCAGGGCTCCCACATCTTTTAAGCTATCAGCAAATTTCAACAACAGCAATTCCCCTCTTTCTTTAAACATGATGGCACGACCTTTAAACTGAACGTGTGCCTTCACTTTATCGCCATCCTTCAGGAATTTTTCGGCATGTTTTACCTTAAATTCAAAATCGTGGTCATCTGTATTGGGTGTGAAACGAATTTCCTTTACCTCTGAGGTTTTGGCCTTCGCTTTCATTTCTTTTTTCTTCTTCTTCTCTTCGTACAGGAATTTATTGTAATCGATGATCCTGCACACAGGTGGCGTGGCTCCTGGAGAAATCTCCACCAAGTCTAAACCTTGAGATTGGGCGATTTTTGTTGCTTCTGCTGTAGAATAAATACCAGGCTCTACATTTTCACCCACCAAACGTACTTCTGGTACGCGAATCATGTGGTTGGTGCGATGCTCCTGTTGTTGTTCTTTTTTAAAACGAGGATTGAATGTTCCCCTCGGTTGTCTGGGTGGAAATGCCATTTATTATTTTTGGTTTACAATTGTGTTCTATTCTGTTGTATTATTTGAAGCGAAGGTAAGTAATTGTTTTACTCGCCCCTTCTTTCCTTAATTTCTGCTGCCAAGTCTACTGTAAATGCTTCTAGACCTTTTACGCCCAAATCGCCTTTGCCTTGGCGCCTTACTGCTACTGTGCTTTCGGCCATTTCTTTTTCGCCAATCACCAGCATGTAAGGTACTTTTGCCATTTCCGTATCACGGATCTTCTTCCCTATTTTTTCGTTTCTATCATCAATCTCTGCACGAATATCTGCATTTTTAAGCGTTTTCAAAATAGTATTTGCATAATCCATGAACTTATCACTAATCGGTAGAATTTTAACCTGCAAAGGTGCCAGCCATGCTGGGAATTTACCCGCATAGTGTTCCAACAAGAAACCAATAAAACGCTCATGCGTTCCCAAAGGCGCACGGTGAATGATCAACGGAACATCGGTTCCATTGTCTTTGGTAGTGTAGGTGAGTTTGAACTTGTTTCCACTGTTAAAATCTACCTGGTTGGTGGCCAACGTAAATTCTCTGCCGATGGCACTCCATATTTGCACGTCGATTTTAGGGCCATAAAAAGCCGCCTCATCCTGTACTTCTATAAATGGAATATTGCTTTCGATGAGCACTTTGCGCACCATGGTTTCTGTTTGTTGCCACAGTTCCCGTTCGTCCACATATTTCTGACCCAATTTAGCCGGATCGTGCAAACTCAGGCGCATCACATATTTATCTACGCCAAAAATGTTGAAATATTTGAGGTACATGTCGTTTACCGCCCTAAACTCATCGGCAAATTGTTCTTTATTGCAATAAATATGCGCATCGTTCATGTGCAGGCAACGCACGCGCATCAGTCCAAACAATTCCCCGCTCTGCTCATAACGGTAACAGGTTCCGTATTCTGCAATACGAAATGGAAGATCTTTGTAACTCTTAGGTTCGGCATCAAAAATTTTGTGGTGATGCGGACAGTTCATGGCTTTGAGATAGTATTTAGTACCATCCAATTCCATTGGAGGAAACATACTATCTGCGTAATAAGGTAAGTGGCCGCTGGTGAGGTACATGCTTTCCTTGGCTATATGGGGGGTTACTACCCTTTTGTAGCCAGCTGCACCCTCTGTTTCTTTGGCTAACTTTTCTAATTCTTCGATGATGATGGTACCATTGGGCAACCACAATGGAAGTCCTTGGCCAGTATCATCATCCATGGTATAAATGCCCAACTCTTTACCGAGTTTGCGGTGATCTCTTTTTTTGGCTTCCTCTAACATGGCCAGATACTCATCTAGTTCTTTTTGTGCTGGAAAAGTAACGCCATATACCCTTGTAAGCTGTTTGTTTTTTTCATCACCCTTCCAATATGCGCCCGCAACGCTCATTAGTTTGATGGCTTTGATGGCACCAGTATGCGGAATGTGTGGACCACGACACAGATCGGTAAAATTGCCTTGGGTATAAAATGTGATTTGACCGTCGGTTAAATTCTGCAATAAATCTAGCTTGTATTCATCGCCCTTTTGGGTAAAATAATCGATGGCTTCCTGCTTGGGCATGAACTTGCGTTCGAATATGCTGTTCTTTTTGGCCAACTCGTTCATATTTTTTTCCAGTAACAGCAGGTCTTCGTCGGTAATTTTGTGATCACCGAGATCCATATCATAATAAAAACCTTTGTCGAGCGATGGTCCAACCCAAAACTTTACGCCCGGGTAAGTTGCTTCCACTGCTTCTGCCATCAAATGGGCTGAAGAATGCCAAAATGTAGCTTTACCATCGGTATCATCCCAAGTGAGCAATTGCAGTGAAGCATCTGTAATGATGGGCCTTGAGGCATCTACTACTTCATTGTTTACGTTGGCTGCCAATACTTTTCTGGCCAAGCCTTCGCTGATGGATTTCGCAATATCCATCGCAGAAATACCTTGTTGGTATTCTCTCACTGTTCCGTCTGGTAATGTAATTTTAATCATGTTTGGTTATCTTCAAGCTAAATTTAGATTGACAAATTTAACTAATACTTGGCGAACGAACGCGTTTAATGATTAATAAACAAATGAATTAAGGTTAATTTTGTTGTTGGGTTAAAATCTTACACATCGCATGAATCGAGTTTTACTGATTGTTGGTTTATTTTTAAGTACGATTGCCGCACAGAGCCAAAACCTCAGTGGCCAGTGGAAAGGAGAATTTATTGATAGAAGTACCAAGTACATGAGCTGGGGAGGCGATAAATGTGAATACGTGCTTGACCTAGAAGCCAAAGACAATAAAGTAACTGGCTTTTCTTATACCTATTTTACACAGGCTGGCAAACGTTATTATACCATTTGCCGATTGGTGGGGACATTCGATTCCAAATCAAAATCTATTGAGGTGAAAGAGGTGGAACGCACCAAAACCAATGTGCCAAGTGAGATAATGAATTGTTTCCAATTACATAAATTGAGTTTTTTTAAAAGTAAAGACGGAGAAGAAACATTGGAAGGCAGTTGGGTACCCGCTTCTAATCAGGAAGGCAATTGTGGTTACGGGGTAACAACATTGAACAGAAGATCGCTGGCTAAAACGTTTCCGGGTTTAAAAAACAATACTACACCCAACACTGCTAAAACATTCATAGATCCCAGAGCCAACGCTACCGTTTCGGCACCCACCAGCAAACCAACACCTAAACCAACTGAGGTGGTTACACCCAAACCGAAACCTAATACTGTTTCTACAAAACCAACTACAACCACCAATGATGCTATTGCAAAAATGGAGAAAGACAGTGTTAAACCCCTTACAACCATTAACGGGTCGGCGAACCCTGAGCCAGGCATTCCTAAAATTATTGCACCCAGCAATAGATTCGAAAAAAGAACCAATACCGTTCTTAAAACAATAGAAATACAAAGTGAATCCGTGGTAATTGATTTGTATGATAATGGTGAAGTAGATGGCGATAGCATTTCTTTGTTCTTTAATGGAAAATTGGTAATTGCCAGAAAAAAATTGACTACACAGCCCCTTCGTTTGCGGATACCACAAGAAGAATTAGAAGCGGAAAATGAACTGGTAATGTATGCAGAAAACTTGGGTGTTATTCCTCCCAACACTGCATTGATGGTGGTTACAGATGGTAACAAACGTTATGAAGTGAGAATTACGTCCGACTTACAAAAAAGTGGCACCATTCGTTTTCTTCGAAAAGCACAATAGCAGAATTTATTTTTCTTTTTTAAAGCCGCCGCAAATTGAATGCAGCGGCTTTTTTATGAAGACCATTTTTATACCAATGTGATTTATATAATATGCCAATATTTTATAAATCTTATCCCGAATGCTTTTGGGGGTAAATGCCAATGGTATAGAAAAAATAGTACAATGAGGCGATAGCCGATATTGGACTATTTGTTTGATACCATCGGTATAAATTAGGGGATGCAAAACAATTTCTGCGATGAACGGCTTCATTTTAACGAGCCTGCAAAAAAATTTAACTTTTTATACATCAAAAATTTTGGGAAAATAGATCGTTTTTTGAAAGTATAATTTATAACAAACCCTTTTTATTTGACCATCCTTATATAAACACTCTCACAAGGGAAATGGGCAAGAAATTGTGGGTTCTAAAAAGAAGGGCACCTATGGTTTATTTTAGCGCTAATCGAAAATATACATCCATTTGGCTGTACCTCAGATTTTTTAATGATATTTGCACAATCCCACATACAACATGAAGGTTTTAATTAAACATGCCAACATCATCTGTTCTTCATCTGCGCACCACGGGCAAGTAAAAGACATTCTTCTCCACAACGGAATTATTGAAAAAATTGCTGATCAAATATCAGAAAAAGTAGATCAAATAATTGAATATCCTAGCTTACATGTCAGTATTGGCTGGATGGATTTATTTACTCATTTCAACGACCCGGGAATGGAACACAAAGAAACCCTGGAGTCTGGCGCAAAGGCTGCAGCTGCCGGTGGATTTACCGATGTATTGATTTTACCCAATACTGCTCCTGGTATCAGTAGCAAATCGGTGGTGGAGTATATTCGGCAGAAAGCGGCCACACTTCCTGTAAACATCCTTCCCATAGGTAGCTTAACCAAAAACAACGAAGGCAAAGCGTTAACAGAAATGTACGATATGTTTGCCAGTGGCGCTGTAGCATTCAGTGACGGCACAGAATCGGTGCAGAGTGCGGGCTTGTTGCTAAAAGCGCTGCAATACGTGTTGCCAATAGAAGCCTGTATTATTCAGGTGCCCGACGATAAAAGTGTGAGTGCACATGGATTGATGAACGAAGGCATTGTAAGCACACAACTTGGATTGCCTGGTAAACCTGCTATTGCCGAAGAATTAATGATAGCCAGAGACATCGAATTGCTGAAGTACAGCAAATCGCGTTTACACATAACGGGTGTGAGTACACGAAGAGGAATAGAACTGATAAAGGTAGCAAAAAAAGAAGGCTGGCAACTAACTTGCTCGGTAACACCTGCTCATTTGCTTTTTTGTGACGAAGACCTTCAGGGCTACGATAGCAACTTAAAACTAAATCCGCCACTGAGAACCCGTGCCGACAGAGATGCACTGCGGGAAGCTTTTGAGCAGGGTGCTATTGATGCCATAGCATCGCATCACCTACCCCAACATTGGGATGACAAAACCTGTGAGTTCGAATATGCCAGACATGGCAGCACCAGTTTAGAAACCGTTTTTGCGGTTGCCAGATTGTACCAACAAAATATCGGCAACCTCATTCATTTAATGACGGTTGCCCCAAGAAACATCGTAGGGATGCCGGTTCCAACCATCGAAGAAGGAGTCAACGCATGCTTAACGCTTTTTTTACCAAATGAAGCGGTGATATTCGATGAAAAAAATACAAAGTCTATTTCCCGAAACAATGCTTTTGCGGGGCAACAGCTCAAAGGAAAAGTGGTGGGCATTATCAACAAACAACAAATCAGCATCAATTAATCGGATGAAAATAAAGGCCACCTATAAAGGATTGATAATTGGAATGCTGATGGTAACAGTTTCCCTATTTTTTTTCTACAGAATGCACTTCGAACCCATTGGGCCCAACCAAATGTGGGTGATTGTGTTGTTTATTGCTGGCATTGTTTGGAGTTTGTTAGATTTTCATCATTCACCGAATTCATCTGGAGCCAAGTTTAAAGACTATTTTTCTGAAGGATTCAGAACCTTCATCATCATCACTTTAATCATGGTGGTTTATACGGGTGTATTTTACAAATTCAATCCCAGCATCATAGAAGAAGTGATTGCTAAAAACGAAGCGCTGATTTTGCAAGCCGGCGATAAAACCCCTGCTGAAATAAGCGAAAACTCTGCCAAATTAAGAAGTATATTTATGCCGATGACCATTTCATTAACAACCGTCACCTATCTTCTTTTTGGTGCCATCACCACTTTGATTGGCAGTTTGTTTTTGAAAAATGCCAAAGGCGAAAGATCAACAGGAATAGCCAATGAAAACTTAGCTTCATCGCCCAATGATGCGCTGAGCAATCTTTCAAATCAATAAATCAACCCCGTGAGTAAGAGAGCGTGCACACAAAATGTATAAAAATGGATCTATCAATCGTCATTCCTTTATTCAATGAAGATGAGTCGCTACCTGAGTTAGCGGCCTGGATCGAACGTGTTTTAACTGCAGAGCAATACAGCTATGAAGTGATCATGATCGACGATGGCAGTACAGACAATTCATGGGCTGTAATAGAACAACTGCGTGCGGGCAATCCCAATATCAAGGGCATCAAGTTTCAAAGAAACTATGGCAAAAGTGCCGCATTAAATGAAGGTTTCAAAGCTGCGCAAGGTGATGTGATCATTACCATGGATGCAGACATGCAGGACAGTCCAGACGAAATACCCGGTCTTAGAAAAATGATCGTTGAAGAAGGATTTGACTTGGTGAGCGGATGGAAAAAGAAGCGATACGATAATACGTTTACGAAAAATATACCCTCAAAATTGTTCAACGCTGCTGCCAGAAAAAGTTCGGGCATTTACCTGCACGATTTTAATTGTGGCTTAAAAGCATACCGCAAAAAAGTGGTGAAAAGTATTGAAGTGTATGGAGAAATGCACCGCTATATTCCCATCCTTGCCAAGTGGGCAGGTTTCAGAAAAATAGGAGAAAAAGTAGTAGAACACCGCCCCAGAAAATTTGGTGTTACCAAGTTTGGATGGGAACGTTTTGTAAACGGATTTTTAGATCTGTTCTCTATCATGTTTGTGGGGAAATTCGGAAAAAGACCCATGCACTTTTTTGGATTATGGGGCAGCGTGGTATTTTTTGTTGGTCTGGTAATCTGGACCTACCTTTTTATAGCCAAATTTGCTTTCCAAAAATACAATATGACCGACAGGCCCTTGTTTTACATTGGCGTTATTTCGTTGGTAATAGGTGTGCAATTGTTTCTGGCGGGCTTTTTGGGCGAATTGATCTCAAGGAATTCTGCAGAAAGAAATGCTTACCTGATCGAAGAAAAGACTGGTTTATAGCCGTTTCAATGCTATGAATTGGTTGATCTAACCTTTTTTTGTTTCCGTCCTTTTTCGAAAAATCAACCCTTTTTTTTACAGCTACACCAGATAGTTTGAACTGCTTCATGAAAAAAAAAATCGTCATTATTGGTCCAGCTTATCCCCTCAGAGGTGGAGGCATGAGTACTTTTAATGAACGATTGGCAAGGGCATTTATAGAAGAGGAACACGATGTAACCATCTACACTTTTTCGCTACAATACCCATCTATCCTATTTCCGGGCAGTTCACAGTATTCGGATGAGCCTGCACCCAAAGGGCTTCACATTAAAGTGTTGATCAATTCTATCAATCCATTCAATTGGATCAAAGTGGGGAATCTTCTTCGCAAAGAAAAACCAGATTTGATTGTGGTGCGATACTGGCTTCCTCTTATGGGGCCTTGCTTTGGTACAATTTTACGCATCGCAAAAAAAAACAAACACAGCAAAGTGGTGTGCATTGCCGATAATGTAATACCACATGAAAAACGTTTTGGCGATACTGCTTTTACAAAATATTTTATTAAACCGGTAGATGCGTTCATTAGCATGAGTGAAAAAGTATTGGTCGATCTTAGTTTGTTTGACCGTACAAAACCGGTCCAATTTGTGCCTCACCCACTCTATGATAATTTTGGTGAAAAAATAAGCCAGCAGGAAGCCAGGCAATACCTCAACATTGCCGCAGAACAACCAGTGATCTTGTTTTTTGGTTTCATTCGAAAATACAAAGGGCTCGATATTTTACTCCAAGCGATGGCTTTGCTAAAACAACAACTGCCTTTGCTGAAATTGATGATTGCTGGAGAATTTTATGAAGACCAAAAAGAATACGAGGCACAAATAGACAACCTTGGCATCCGAGACCAATTATTGTTACACACCCATTTTATTGCCGATAGCGAGATCAAGTATTACCTATGTGCGGCAGACCTGGTAGTACAGCCCTACCGCAATGCAACACAAAGCGGTGTAACTCCGTTGGCCTATCATTTTGAAATACCTATGCTGGTAACCAATGTGGGCGGACTAGCAGCAATGGTACCCGACGATAAAGTAGGATTAGTGGCATCGCCTGATGCCGAATCGATCGCCCAAAAAATAGCCCTTTTTTTTGAAACAGGTACAAGTCACTATCTCCCTCATATTAAGGACGAAAAGAAAAAATACAGCTGGAAAAAAATGGTGAATGCGCTGTTGGAAACTGGATAAGCCCCTAAGCTTTCGTTAAATTTAGAGGGGTTCAGATGCACAGTGCTGTTAATCTTAAATCTTTGGCTATTTTTATGGGCATGAAAAAGTTATTGTTTTCTTTTTTCTTTGTTGTATCTATCTGTAAAGTACAAGCACAACTGAGTTCTGCTGAAAAAAAGTTTATGCAGAAAAAGGAAGACAGTCTTTTGGTCTTGTCAGAAAAAGTTATTCAGGGAATAAACCCAGCAGACAGGTTGATCGCAGACAGTCTGTTTACCAAAGTATTGGTACGTGCGTTGAAAACAAAACATTCATTTTACTACCGATTCGATTCATTAAACGCAATATCCAAATTATTTGCACCCGATAGTAGTTTTAAAATATTTACCTGGCAATTGGTGATCAACGACAATGTGGTAAGGCAACACGGCGCCATTCAAATGAAAACAAATGATGGTTCTCTCAAGTTGATTCCATTGATAGACAAATCGGATGTTACCATCAACCAGGCGGATACGATTGCCGATAATTTTGGCTGGATGGGTGCTGTATATTACCGCATGGTTCAAACCAGTTATCAGAATAAAAATTATTACACGCTTCTCGGTTACGATGAAAACAATATCCGAAGCAATAAAAAGATCATTGAAGTGCTCACTTTCCAAAACGAAAAACCCATTTTCGGTAGCCGTCAATTTAGTATTGCCAGTGGCTTTGGTTACAACGGCAAAATGGCGAGATTCATCATGGAATATAAAAAGAATGCGAGTCCAAGACTTACGTTCGACAAAGACATGGATCTGATTGTGTTTGAACACCTGATTTCAGAATCTAATCAACCCAATAAAAAATGGACTTTGATTGGAGATGGAGATTACGAAGGGTTTAAATGGATGGATGGCCGCTGGGTGTACATCAACAAAATATTTAAAGAGGTAACGGCGGAAGGAGCTGCTCCAATGCCATCACCATTGAGAGACGATGATGGAAAAATAAACGAAGGAAATATCAAAAACAATGAACCGGCACCCAAAACCACTGCCCCTAAAAAAAGTGGTGGAGGCTTATAAAGATTTTTGAGATAATTAATAGTAAATTTATTTCCAATTAGAAATATGAACACGCTTTCAGCATACAAAAATGAGATCAATGCGCTTTGTGTTAACCACAAGGTTAGGAGCTTGTATGCCTTTGGGTCGGTATTAACTCCAAATTTCAATACCAATAGCGATATTGACCTAATTATAGATTTTAAAGATATCGATGTGAAGGATTATGCTGATAACTACTATGATTTTAAGTTCTCATTACAAGATTTATTGAATCGTTCAGTAGATTTATTGGAGGAACAAGCTATCAAGAACCCATATTTTAAACAAGTGGTAAACCAAACCAAAGAACTTGTTTATGCATAATGAAATAAATGCTTTCATTCAATTTCATGAAATTCAATCTTTAAACTAGATCTTAGCAAATTCCCAAAACAATCCTTTCGTAAAACTGTTTAACTGATATTACGTAATTGTAAGAAACCATTTATGATGCAAAAATTATTATTGCTATTCGGGACTGCTTTTATAAGCCTCACGAGTTGTGCCAACAAAAAAACGAACAATAACATTATGACCGAACCAAATAATCCAGCCATTGTTTTAGACAATTTAGCCAATACCGACACTGTAACCTTCGGAACAGGTTGTTTCTGGTGTACAGAAGCGGTATTTCAGGAAGTAGAGGGCGTAATAAGCGTGGTAAGCGGCTACAGTGGCGGTAATGTGGCCAACCCTACCTATGAGCAAATAGGAACAGGTGCTACAGGCCATGCAGAATGTTTGAATATTGTGTACGATACCACCAGAGTAACATACGATGAGTTATTGGAAATATTCTGGCAAACACACGATCCTACCACATTGAACAGACAAGGCAATGACATTGGCCCACAATATAGAAGCGTGATCTTCTACCGCAACGAACAACAAAAAGAAGTAGCGGAAAAATACAAGATGGAGCTAAACAAAAGTGGTGCTTTCAACAATCCAATTGTTACCACTTTAGAACCGATGAAAGTATTTTACAAAGCAGAAAACTATCATCAGAATTATTACAACCAAAATGGTAATCAACCGTACTGCCAGTTTGTGATAAAGCCGAAAGTAGAAAAGTTTAGAAAAGTGTTTAAGGACAAATTGAAAAAGACCAATTAATTTATTCTATCAAACAATGTGAAGTTGGGTGATTGTATCTTTTTTAGAGGTACAACCATCCAATTTTTTTATTGTTTTTTTATCCTTCTCAGCTCCAGCATATTGAGTCCATTTGGCTTAAACCCAGTAACATTGGGATGTACAAGATGCAAGGCCATATCGTACCATAGCGGCACAATGGGTGCGTCTTCTATTACCAACTGATCCATTTTTTGGTACAAACCAAACCGCATGGAATCATTTTCTTGCCGCAAAGCCTGCTCATACAATAAATCGAATGCCGGATTTTTATAACGAGTATAATTAGGAGGTGATGGATTTTTGCTATAAAAAACACTCAGGTAATTTTCGGCGTCTGGATAATCTGCAATCCAACTGCCCCGAAAAAAAACCGCCTGGTTCTTGCTCGTCTTTTCCAATAATAAACTTTTTTGAATAGACTCTACCTGTACATTTATTCCAATTTGCTTTAATTCATTGGCCACATAACTTGCCAAATTGGTATAAATGGGAATAGTGAGTAATTTGATAGCTGGCATATTAGTTCCATTTGGAAACCCCGCCTGAGACAAGAGAGCACGTGCTTTTTGAGGGTCGTATGTGTAACCTTTCACCAACGCTGCGTTAAAGCTCGGCAAACCCTGTGGTATAAAACCACTTTCGGCTGCTGTGCCAATGGAATTGCGTAGGTACAACATCATTTTTTTTCTGTTGATGCCATAATTGATCGCCTGTCGCACCTGTTTTATTTTAAGCGGGGAATTTTTCAATAACAAATTGTTGGTATCTACCAAAATACCCAAGTATTCGATGTTGAGGTAAGGACTGGTATTGAGTTGAATGATGCCTTTCCATTCTTTTTTGAGCTGTCCAGTTTTGGTTAACATTTCATCTTTAAAAGACGCATCAATATCATTGATAAAATCGAGCCTGCTCTGCCTAAATTCTAAGAATTCGGTTGCCTTGCTGTCAAAGAAACTTACTTTGATGCCATCAATATAGGGTAACGCATGACCGCTGCTGTCTTTTTCGAAATAATTTTTATTTTTTTTGAGCACCAGGGCCTGCCCTTCTACCCATGCTACAAACTGGAAAGGTCCGCTGCCAACAGGGTGCCGTCGAAAATCATTGCCGTACTGTTGCACAGCTTCCTTAGGTACAATGCTACAATATTGCATACTCAGTATACCCAATATAGGTTGAAAGGGCTTCAATAATTTTAGTTGAAAAACGGTATCATTCAATGCGGTAAAGGGTTGCAGTGAGTCTACCCTATTGTTGAATATCCATGCACCCGGGCTGGCGGTTTCGGGGCTTAGAATACGTTGCAAACTATATGCTACATCATGCGCCGTAAGTGCTCTTCCTTTGTTGTTGCTGAAAACTGGATCGTCGTGAAAAAAAACATCGTTGCGCAGGTAAAATAAAATAGTGGTTTTATCAGCACTGAACTCCCACCTTGTGGCAAGCGATGAACGAATACGGAGGCTATCGTCTACTTCTACCAAAGTATTGTAGAGTTGGTGCACCGGCCACATGATGGATTGATTTTTAGCAAAAGCGGGATCCAGCGAAGCAATGCCGCTTGATTCGTTGTAACGAAAAACTACTTTATCAGACGATTGTTTGTGGCTGCAAGCCATCAGGCAGACAACTGTAAACAAACAATTGAACCATGTTGTAAATCGAATCAAATCAGGTATATTTTATTTGTTGGCCCAATATATACAAAGGATATCAAAATCTTCGATTCGGGGGAATTTTAATGAAAGTTTAGTTATGATCATTACAATTCGAAGCGTCATTTCTAGAAATTAAACACATTTTCGGGATACTTTTTTTTCACAAGCACCAATTATCAATAAGCCGATGATCCCTGTTATTAAATCGCTATTTTTATAGTCATTAAATACAAACAGTATGAACAAATCTATAAATGGAATTCTGGCACTTTTTTGTTTCGGAGCAATGCTGTCAACACAGGCACAGCCTTTAAATCAGAAGACCCTCATGACCCGACAAGATAGCCTTCGCGGCAGCATTGGTTATGGCCGAGAAGGTTGGAATGTATTGAAATATGACATTACCGTACAACCAAATTATGCCAACAAAACCATTAGCGGCAAAAATGTATTGCATTTTTACGACGAAGGAGCTAAAATGATGCAAATAGATTTACAGGAACCCATGATGATCGACAGCATTGTGGGCGATAACAAGAACCTGGCCTTCACCCGTGAAGGCAATGTGTATTGGGTTACCTATCGCGATCCGGCTGCGATGTACAAGATCAAACCCGGACGGGCCAGCATTGCGATTTATTTTCATGGCAAACCCGTTGAAGCCAAACGACCACCGTGGGATGGTGGTTGGATTTGGAAAAAAGACCGCAAAGGCAATCCATGGATGAGCGTGGCTTGTCAGGGTTTGGGCGCCAGCGTTTGGTATCCCAATAAAGATCACCAGAGCGATGAACCCGACAGTGGTGCCATTCTTCGTATAATCGTTCCCGATAGTTTGACGGCAATTGGCAACGGCAAGATGGTCGATAAAATTATGTTGGGCAATGGGCTCAGTCAATATACATGGCAGGTAACCAACCCCATCAACAATTACAACATCATTCCATATATTGGAAAGTACAGCCACTTCGAAGAAAAATACAATGGCGAAAAGGGAATCTTAGACATGGACTATTGGGTTTTGGATTACAATCTCGAAAAAGCAAAAGTACATTTTGCAGATGCAGGCAGAACCATGAAGGCATTGGAGCATTGGTTTGGCCCATATCCTTTTTACGAAGATGGATACAAACTGGTAGAAGCGCCCCATCTGGGTATGGAGCACCAAAGCGCTGTAGCCTATGGAAACAATTACCAGATGGGATATTTGGGTACAGACCTTAGTGGAAGTGGCTGGGGTAAAAAGTTCGATTTCATCATCGTTCACGAAAGTGGTCATGAATGGTTTGGAAACAACATCACCACAAAAGATATTGCCGATATGTGGGTACATGAAGGTTTTACCAATTACAGCGAAACCCTGTTTACCGATTTTTTTTACGGCACCGAAGCAGGCAATGATTATATAGTAGGCTTAAGAAAAGGGATTGAAAACGATGTTCCCATTATTGGTACTTATGGCGTAAACAAGGAAGGCAGCGGCGATATGTACAACAAAGGAGCAAACATGCTGCACACTATACGCCAGATTGTAGACAATGATCAAAAGTTCATGAATATTTTGCGTGGGCTCAACAAAACATTTTACCACCAAACAGTTACTACTGCTGAGGTAGAGCAATATATGAGCAAAACTTCAGGTAAAGATCTTTCTAAAATATTCGACCAATACTTGCGTACCATTAAAATACCCATCCTCGAAACAGCACGTGAAGGGGAATTAATCCGTTACCGCTGGAGTAATACTGTAGAAGGTTTCAACATGCCAGTGAAGATCGTAAGCAGCACCGATGGTAAAAAAACAAAGTGGATAGCTCCAACCACCGAATGGAAAAAAATAAAATGGAATACCAATTTACCATTTAAGGCAGAGCGCAATTTTTACATAGAACAACGATAATATTCTTTACATTAAAAGAGGCTGTTTTCGCAGCCTCTTTTAAATATATGCATTCTGCACATTTCTTAGTTTGTTGAAGCAGGAATGATGTGTCTCCCTCCGCCGATGTATTTTTTGCGGTAGTAGTTATCGTTCAAACTGCTGATGGTAACCCCGTTGCTGGTGCTGGCGTGAACAAAATAATCGTTGGTTAAGTAAACACCTACATGACTTACGCCGCCCCTTGTATTAAAAAAAACCAGGTCGCCCTCTATAAGGTCTTCTCTTTTAACTTTTTTACTTTTTGCGTACTGTTCTCTTGCGGTTCGTGGTAAACTAACGCCATACACAGAAGAGAGCAGCAAGCCGGTGAGTGCGCTACAGTCGATACCATTTTTTCCGGTACCACCATATCGGTAACTGGTGCTCCACCATTCTTCAATAAATTGGAATAAGCTGAAATTAACCACTGATTCAATTTCAATATCCATTAATTGAGCGTATTTGAATTGAATTTTTCCGCAGGCTTCTGTGCTCAACACGGCTACTATAGCTGTTTTTTTAACAGGCTTTGTAGATTGAATGACGGTTACTTCAGGTTTGGGCAATGTGGTACTGAATTCCGAAACGGCTGGTTTTAGCTCAATGCCTTCAATAAATTTTAATGCAGTTTGCCCTTGGGCTTTTGCTGAAATTGCCGAACCAAAAATAGTTGCAACAACAATGAACAGTAAGTTTTTCATATGTAAAATATTGGCTTTACACGTATGTACGACTCTGTCTTGTGTGTTTTACGCTGCTGTTATTCTTAGATTGTACTGTTGTTTCTTTCCTGTCTTTGAGTGTTGTCCTACAAACAAATTAAAATAATGTTTTCGTCTATTGTGGAGCAAAGTTAAGGTTTAGAACCGAATTGTGTAAGCCAAAAATTTATTAAAAGATTGATAATCTATTCATTGCGTAAAAAACTGCTTTTGAAAGTTGAAACTTCGTGTGTTACGCATGAAATATCATATTTATCCTATAAGAATGCCAGCAAGTTTTTAAATGAATGATCGGGACCTTTCTTATAGAATTTCGTTTTGAATGGTTTGGGCATCCCGCTCGTAGTGTTCCCTGGTTTCAACCGGTTTGGCTTTTTTATCCCTGTTCATTCTGAGCTGCAATACATCTACAAAAAGCGAAAAAGCCATAGAGAAATAAATATAGCCTTTAGGAATTTCTGCTCCCCAACCTTCTGCCAGCAAAGAAAATCCGATCAACAATAAAAAAGACAGTGCAAGCATCTTAAAGGAAGGATGTTTGTTTACAAAATTACTAATGGGCTCTGCCGCTAGCAGCATAATGACCACTGTAACAATAACGGCCACATACATTACCCAAATTTCTTTTACCATTCCAATGGCCGTAATAATAGAATCTACAGAAAATACGAGATCCATTATAAGGATCTGCAATAGCACGGCACCAAAAGTATTCACCTTCAGATTCTTGGTTTGATCACCATGTTCCCCTTCCATTTTATGGTATATTTCTTTGGTGCTTTTGTATAAAAGGAACAACCCGCCTGCAATCAAAATCAGTTCTTTCCCTGAAAACCCTTTTCCAAATAAGGTAAAAAGGTCACTTTCTAGTTTCATGATCAAAGAAATGATCAACAACAATCCTATGCGAAGCACTGCTGCCAGGAACAACCCTAACCGTCTGGCTTTTTTTTGTTGCGCTTCAGGAAGCCTTGCTGCAAGGATCGATATAAAAATTACATTGTCGATACCTAACACTACCTCCAATGCAATTAAAGTAAGGAGCGATACAATTATTTGATAATCCATAAAGATTTGTTTTCAATTGATGATAGCACAAGATAAAACCTACAATTAAAATGAAAAAAAATATTCCTTAAGAATTCTGAATATTAAAAAGCCACCAGTTGCAACTGGTGGCTTTGGCTCATTAAGAGCCCAGATTATTTTTTGGAGAAAGCCCGGTTACGCGAAAATAACCGAAGGCGTCCATGATTTGTCTGTAGATAGCATGAATACCTCCTTTTTTTTGGTGAACCATAAAGTTAAATCATAGAGGGAATTAAATGATCAATGATTCATGCAT
>JBIIPY010000048.1:0-19948 GCA_044342365.1 Ferruginibacter sp.
TTGCTTGTTTTCCGTCTTTAAGTTTGTAGTTGTAACCACGTTTAGGGTAAAACGCTTCAAACACCTTGTCACGATACTTCTCAAAAAGTTCTCTCTCGTTTGGATTTATATAAAAGTCAAAAAACTCTTTTACTGACTTGTTCTTTTTATACAGGTCGGCAATAAGGTCAATGAGTTTGTCCTTGTCCAGTTTCTTAAGCTCTTTTTTAATATCTGTCAGCCCCATATTTTTAAGTTGTTACGGTCGTCTACCATTGGCTATAACGGTTTGCAGATTGACGAAGGGCGGGACTTTTACCACAAAACTTGATTTGAAAAACTAATGTTTGATTAACCACAAAACTGTCTTTGGAACACGAAACCCCGCCTTTTGGGTAGGTGCTGTTATGCCCTCGTTGTTCTTTTCGGTCGTCCAGTTGTCTGTCGGTGGTGAGGTTGGGTAGGCATACTCTTTTGCAAGCTTTGGTTTGAGCTTGGCTTTGTGTGGCTTGCAAATGTGTATGACTACGAAGCGATGGCATTAATAAGTGTTATTAGGTTTTGGATAAGCAATAAATACTAAAGCGTCTAATGTTAAAGAATTAGCCAAGTCACCAGCAATTACATAATATTTCCCTTTATTTAAATTTGAGTCAAAGTCAAAAAGGCGATACAAATAATAATTTTCAGGATTTTTTGATGAAACCTCTAATTCGTTTCGTGTTAAATAGAATGGTCTAAAAATATCACTTCTGGTTGTTTTAACCTCAATTTTTTTCTCATTTCCCAAAAGATCGTATGACAAAATATCAAAACCCAAACCATCTCCGATTTCAACTGAAACGTGTTGGATCTTGTTAGCTAAATCATCTTTACCATTTGTTTTTAAAAATTCAAACTCACTCTTAAGAATAAATAATTCACCAAGCAACCCAAGATGTTTATTTCTAATTTCTTTTTCAATGAAATCTATCTTTGAAGGTGTTATTATTTTGTTGCCTTGGTTTACCTGAGAAATAGGAGCAGAAACAACCTCAATAGTAATATCTTGAATACCATTTTCTAAAACACCAACCTCAAAACCTTGTTTAAAAGCACAGTTTGTACATTTATTTCTTCCAGTTCCGCCTTGGTTGTCGCCTAGGTTTGATAAAATATGAGAAGGGGCAATTGATCCAATTTGACAAATTTCTGAATCAGTTAAAGTGTTACAATATTCCTCATAGCTATTCCAATTTCCACTACTCCCTAAATTAAAACCTTGCTCATAAGCACAAGTTGGACAACTATGTCTACCACTTCCTGCTTGGCTATGATGTAACTCTGCTAAAAGTGAAATTGGCGAAACGCTATATTTATTCTGGTTTCATTTTATCAATCAAGAATTATTACTGGAATTGTTTTAGGTGTTTCAACTCTTTCAAATTGAATTTGGTTCAGTTCAAAATAATTATTTGCAGCTTCAAAACCAAGTTTAAATGCACAAGCAATGCAAATTCCTTTTATAAACTCACTTTTATTATTTTCTATTATTTTAAATTTAGATTTACTGAATCCATTGCCAATACTACATTTTGTTATTAGATGTTCCGAAGAAATATATTCTTCATAATTATTCCATTTTTTACTGCATCCTTCTAGAAATTCCATTTCATAAGCACATACCGGACAAATTTCTTCTGAAACTTCCAAATGTATACAATCTTGTAAGTTTATTGGGGCAACCCCTTGATGAGAACAAGTTTGGTTGTTGTTCATTTTCTTATTTTTTTCTTACTTTTTTAATTTGATTATCAAAATCAGAAATGAACTTTTGGTCTTGAATTATTCTTAACTTTGAATATTCTGATTCTGCTTTTTTAATGGCCATCTCGTGAGATATTATACCAGGATTGTTTAATAAATCGTAACGGTTTATTTTTAAAAATGAATCCAATGCTTCAACCCATTCATTCATTTTCATTGGAATATTTCTTTCTGCTTGTAATTCAGCAAAATTCAAATAAAGTTCTACAAGTCTGTTCAATTCGCTTATTTCCTTTTCCGATAAATAGTTTTTTGCAATGTTTGTATCTGACTTTAAAATTTTTCCATCTGGCGAATTTTTCCAAGTAGTTAAGCCCATATTAGGATTGTCAGCATTTGCTCTATTTTCAATGATTTCAGCGGCTGTATTTCCTGTAATTGCCCAATGAAGTTTATTTTGAACGGTTTTGTAAAAGTTTAACGTCAGGTCTGATTTAAGGTCATAATCAATACTACATTGAGCATAAATGTCTGTTATTTTTTGGTAGAATCTTCTTTCAGAAGCTCGGATTTCCCGAATTCTCTCAAGTAACTCTTCAAAATAATCCTTGCCAAATACCTGACCACCTTGTTTCAAGCGTTTATCATCTAAAACAAATCCTTTGATGATAAACTCTTTTAGCGTTTTGGTAGCCCAAATACGAAATTGAGTGCCTCTTTGAGATTTGATTCTGTATCCAACTGATATTATTACATCAAGATTATAATAGGAAACCTCATAATCTTTACCATCATCGGCAGTTGTTCGGAATTTCCGAACAACTTGAATTTCTTCTAACTCCCCTTCCTTAAAAACATTACTAATATGCTCACTTACTGTTGATTTTGACCTATCAAACAACTCTTGCATTGCCTTTTGAGTAAGCCAAACTGTTTCATCATTAACAAAAACGTCTACCCTTACTTCGCCATCTTGAGAAGTGTATAAAATAAAATCGGAATTACTTGGAGTTATGTTTGACATCTTCTACTATTCTGATTTTAAAAATTCTGTTTTAACATAATCATCGGCATCTAGTACAATTTCTTCTTTATTGTATAAATCTTGAATCTTTGAAAATGCTTCATCAACAGAATTAGCTTCAATCTCAATAATTCTTGAAAGTGTTTCTTTTACTTCAACCTAAGTTCAACTAATAAGTGCAACAGGTATTGTACCGTTCGGGGCGTAGTGTAGCGAAGGCGTAGCCGAAGCGAAACGAAGCCCCGAACGGTAGAGCCGAAAATCTACCTTTGTTATTACGATATGACAAAGACATATAATCAGCTCAACCTAGAACAAAGGTACAAGATTGAAACACTTAAAAGTATTGGGAAGACCTATACAGAAATTGCCAAGATCATTGGTGTTCATAAGAGTACCATTAGTAGAGAAATAAGACGTAATGTTCCCCAACGCGGAAGGGGTGCTAAAGTCTATGAAGCTAATCGTGCTGAATACAAAACAATGCTTAGACATAAATTAAAACCTAAGCAGATAAAATTCACTCCAGCATTGAAGCTTGAGACTAAAACTATGATGAAAGAAGATCGTTTTAGTCCAGAGCTAGTTGCTGCCGAATGGAGAAAAAACGGAGTTATTGGCGTAAGCTATGAAACGATTTACAAATTTATCTGGACTTGCAAACATTCAAACAAACGAAAAAACACCTTGTTTAAAAACTTATATAAAAGTTTGCGGCATGGTAAAAGAAAGCGAAAGCGTGGCAACTACAGAGATTCTCGGGGCCTCATTCCCAACAGAGTATCTATTGAGAAACGACCATCCATAGTTGAAAAGCGAAAAAGGTTTGGAGATATTGAGGCAGATCTTATCATGGGTAAAGCACATCAATCAGCATTACTGGTAACGGTAGACCGGTTTACATTAAAAACAACTATTGACAAACTAAAGGGCAAAGACGCAAAACAAGTAGAAAGAACTTTATTAAAAAGACTACAGCAAATGCCTCCGATAAAAACTATAACTTTTGACAACGATCAAGCTTTTCGTTTTCATGAATCCATAGGTCGAAAGTTGAACGCTAAAACATATTTTATCAGGCCTTATACATCACAGGATAAAGGGACAATTGAAAACAGAAACGGACTAATCAGAATGTTTTTTCCCAAACAAACAGATTTTAATAACGTATCAAAAGCTGAAATAAGAGAAGTCGAAAAAAAGATTAATAATAGACCCGTAAGAAAATTTAATTACTTAACACCTAATGAAGTATTTTTAAAAAATAAAAGGTAGTGTTGCACTTATCACTTGAACACAGCAAATGCTTTGATAAAATACGGCACCATCAAGGTTCTGGTGATGAATGCTGATACAAAGCATATACAGAGGTCTCGATTTATTGATAGATCGATACTTGCTTTTTTTACACATACTTAAATGAATGGCGAATATGACACTAACTAAACTAGTATTGCTCTGTGGCCTGTATACATGCAGTACTGTATTTCCCGTTCACAGCCAAAGTACTACCACTGCCAAAACCTACGCATTGGTGGTTGGCATTGCCGGTTACGAAAACAAAACCATACCAGCACTTCAATATGCCGATAAAGATGCCCGTTTGTTTGCACAATGGCTTCAAACCAAGACCGGCGGAAGTATCCCAGATTACCAGATTAAATTATTGACCAACGAAAATGCCCACATAGCTGCAGTTTACAGTGGATTGGATTGGTTGAAACAAAGCGCTACAATAGGTGATACTGTATTCATCTATTTTTCTGGCCATGGCGATATTGAAACCAAAGACAGCATCAGCCAGGGTTATCTGTTGGCATGGAACTCACCAGCCAACAATTATAGAAACAATGCCATTAGCATCAATGATCTCAATAACATTGCCAACAGCATAACCACCCTCAACAAAGCAAGTGTGGTTCTCATTACCGATGCCTGCCACTCGGGAAAGATGGCGGGCGATTTTTACAAAGGCAGGCAGTTCTCTGCATCCAATCTTCGGTTGGTTCTAAACAACCAGGTACGACTGGCATCTTGCCGTGCTGATGAACTTGCAGCAGAAGGGCCTTTTTGGGGAGGCGGAAGAGGCGTGTTTTCCTATTATTTGTTAAAAGGGTTGAATGGGAAAGCGGGTAAAGAAGGCAGGGTAAAATTGAAAGACCTGCAAACATATTTGGATACCAGTTTGGCAACAGATAAATACTTGAAACTCGACAATCACCTTCAACACCCAGTATCAGACGGTAGTCCTTTGTTTACGATGGCAAAGTTGGATGCTACCCTGCAGCCTTCCATCGAAACACCCAAAAACGATGAAAGCCAATTGGCAGCTGCTAACACTGCAGGCTTACAATCACTAAAAACTACCAAGCGGCAGCCCATCGATTATTTTTTTGAACTAGCAAATGGCCCATCATTGGATGCGGTGCTCCCCTTTACGAGTTATAGCCAGCAACCGACAAATGAAGTCCCCAACATTTTATTAAACGACTACACGAGTTATTTGAAAATGCTGGGTCATAAACTGGATTCATTAACAACGCTGGAGGCTTTTTATACAGATTTGTTGCCCAAGAACAAAGATCAAAAAGACTCAATATTGCTGCTTATCGAAAAAGTAAAAGAACAATCTGCAAATTATCAGGAACGACTGGGTAATGTAGCACTCGATACTTTACAAATGCTGCAGGCACAGCTAAAAGCTAATAAATACATTAGAGATAGGTTCATCGAAAAGTTTGTGCAACTCACCCACCAGAAAAGCCAGGACATGATAAATGCCTATCTCCAGGGTGATTTGGCAGAATTAGAAAAGCGTCAATATTATTACTCAGGCAGCAGAGATTACCGGAGTTTTTTGCCAGTGATGACCACAGCCATTCACCTGGTACCCACATCAAATTACCTGCACGATATTTTAAAAATAAACCATGCTTATATTGCTGGATTGGTGGACAGATTGGATATCACGCTTCAGCAAGAAAAATCTGACAGCCTACTAGCAGCAGCCATTGCCAAACAAGAAAAGGCACTTGCACTCGAACCCTATGCAGCTTATATACACAACGAATTGGGCAATCTTTATTTGCAAAAACGCCAATTTGAAAAAGCAGCATTTTCCTTTGAATATGCACTAACACTCTCCCCCACATGGGCCATACCCTGGAGCAATAAAATACGCTTGAATTTTGCACAAGGCAACCTCAAAAAAGCAAAAGAAGCCATTCATACGGCAGATTCTTTGCAACCTAACCTGGCATATGTACATGTAAATGCAGGACTGGTTATGGAAAAAGACAATAACCTGTTGGCCGCAGAGGGGTACTATCTTTCTTCCATTGCTCAAAACAACGTTCACTACCTACCTTACGAACGACTCGGAAAAATTTATATACAAACCGGTGATTATGAAAAAGCAGATTCATTTCTATATGAATCGATCCAGAGGAAAGATGCTTTTGCAGTAAACCAAGCCGTTTTTGATTTTGGAATTGAATTAGGAGGAAAACCCGAGGGAGAGAACCATGGTCAACTCATGGTATACTGCGACGAAACCAAAGATAAATCGATTGCAGGATGGGGTACTTATCAATTGTTGTACAAAGCATTATTGGCACTTGCATTTCCAACATCAAATGAGGGAGATAGTAAGCAGCTGTTGAACGATGTGATGCAAAAGATTCCCAACACAGTTTTAGCCAACCATTACCTAGGCAAAAAGTATTTTACAGAAGGCAATTGGCAAATGGCCCTGTTGGAATTGAAGAAAGCAAAAACCAGCTATCTCACTAATGATGAACTAAGAACTACTTTACAGAAAATACTCACCGATTCGCTTTTGGCGCAATACAATACAGTTTCAAGTGATCAAAATAAATTAAGGGTAACAGCAGAACAATATAAAGAACTTCAACAAAATTTGGCTGGCCGCGCAGACAGTTCCTGCCTCGTTACCCAATTCATCAATTTAAACTACGATGTTTTAGAAGACAACTACATGCTTGCCCACATCTATTCCCAAAAAGGACTTTGGGGTGAAGCCATTGAAGAATACAAAATCATTGCTGGTATCGAAAACCTGCGACAGATGGAGCAAGCAGTGCTAAAAGACTTCGAAAAGTATGAGGATATCAGAAAAAATTTTCAAGGAACCGAAGAACAGTACGAGCGGCTGATGATAGATTATTTATCATTGATAGCAAAATACAACAACCCCATCAGGATGGGAGGATGTTTAAAAACGGCAGCTATTTACAAGCAAATGGGAAGGTATGAGTTGGCAGAAGAGATGTTGCTGAAACAGGTAACATTGAACCAACAAGCAGGGTACGCACGCCAGGAGCAAATGAACATTGGTAATTTTGGTCCCACTGGCACATCTTCTTTAAATTATTACTGGCTGGATGTAAATAGGGATCTGGAAGTAGAAACGTACAATTTTTACAACAGTATGATCAATATATTTCCCAGAGATGCCTATTGGTATAAAAAAGCAGGTTTGTTTTTGTACGATCGGCTTAAGCTTACTTACACCCAACTACCCTATGCTGAAAGAAGTACCTTTTACAATTATTCCAAAGCGTATGCTTATCCTTTTGAAGGAAGTGATCATGGCCCCAACCAATGGTTAGACGATAGCGGGCAAATTGGCACCAAACAAAATTATTTTAGTTTACCAGCCACCGGTGAAATCATTCGGATAGAAATGTCTAACTACGATCCACTGTTGCAAGCCAACAATTTTTTAAAGAGCTCCATTCAATTTTCAGGAGAAACTGCGTCTGAACACGCTGTAGACGAAGCCATTGCAGACCTAAATGCATGGATGGGTAATGTGCCCGAGGCCATCGGTGAATACCGCATTTTGATACAAGAGCAACCAAACTATGCCACTATCAGGAATAAATTGATAGAACAACTGTTAATAGCAAAAAACTTTGTAGATGCAGCTTCACAATTAGACAGTTTGCAACAACGCAACCAGGCCACTAGAGCGCAGCAGCTGCAATTGGCCAACTTTTACATTATGGGGAAAAATGAGGCTGCTGGATTCGCCCTTTTAAATAGTTTTACGCCCGGTACTGAAAAAGAGCAACAAATCAAAGATAGTTACATGGCCAAATACTACCTCTTAAAAAAAGAGCCTAAAAAAGCACTTCCTTATTTGAACAGCCTTACCCCTACTACCTATGCCAACGATGAAGCATTGTATGAACAAGCGCAAAATAGCAGGATGAACTTGTATACCAAAGCCAGAATATGGGCATTAACGGGTAATGAAGCAAAAGCACTAGAAGGATTAAAAATCAGTATTGATTCGGGATTCAATTATCAATACGTTTTAAACACAGACCCTACATGGGATAAATTGCGTTTGAAAAAGGGTTGGAAAAAATTGATGAAGGGCTACGAGTTCGAAAACAGCTATGCCGAATTAGCTTCTACCATTGAGACCACCAATGTAGAAACCGTCTTGTACCGAATCCCCATCTTGAATGCTCGGTTTAGTTACCATTAAAATTGATTTTGGGAAACAAATTTTACGTCTATTTCTGCCTCTTGTATGCACCTGTCATTACTGGTTTTACCACATTGTACGGCTTTAGCTTTCCAATACGTATTTTTTCGTGCTTCGAGTAAAATTTTTAACCAGGCTGCATTACTTTGTGCACCAAAAGATAAAAAGGTATTGCTGTAAAATCCCCAAAGATTCTTTTCAAGTTCACTCAAAAAGAAATGAGTATAATAACCACCGATATCTGGATGACCGATAGACAAATGATTTTTTTTAACGCTCCCAACAATGATAGACAAAGGCGCTGGCGGTAAAAAAAGTTTACGGGCTGCTTCAATATTAAACGATCCCAAACTGCCGCCTCCTCTGGATCTAATTACGTCTGTTCCAAACACAGGGTTCTCATAAATATCTCCATTGCAACAATCGCCCAACACAAGGCTAACCATGGGCTTAAGTGCATTTATTCTTTCGTAAACGTCTTCTAAAGGCATGTTATCGCCTATTTCTTTGTTGGCTTTGTTTCTGCCCGTTCTAAATGACATTCGGGGATACTTGCTGTTATCGCCTGCCAACCTAAAACCATGTCCACTAAAATAAAATACTACAATATCAATGGGTGCAGGCTTTTGAGATTCGAGGGCAAGCAACCCAGCTTCAACAGCAGCTTTGCTGTATCCATTGCCTGATATATACAAAGGAATTACTGTAGAAATTCCTAAATTACTGGCGAGGTTGTTAAAAAGAGTCGAAACATTTTCTAGATCTGTTTCTGCGCTTTTGCCTACAGTGGCATCAAGCGTATTGGCCACTACAATGAGGTACATCTTTTCTTTCCGTGCGATGGGTACATTCTTTGAAGTAGTTTCATTGAAAATATATTGGTAAAATGCATCTGACTCAAAATAGAAAGCGCTCACAAAGGGTTCGTTGAGCCTGAGGTCTTCGTAATTTTTTTCTTGACGCTGCGTCATAAGGACGGTTATCCAGTTATCGTTATTACTATTGATTTCAACAGCGGTAGGTTCGTAAAAGTATCCTGAGCTGTCGTATTGCTTTGTAAAAACGAATCTGGGAACGGCGAAGCCTGCGCTGTCTGATTCAATGAGTGGAACAGGGCCCCCCGAGGGCAAAAGATATTTGGTGATTACACCATTTACTTCGATGCTGCTGTCTATTAGAGCTTGCTCATACAAAAAGAGGGTATTGTTCGGCCCGTTATTATACTGTATCCTTGCAACAGCTGTACCACCAGGCTGAAGGGTGATCAGTGACCTAAATATTTTATTATTGGGCGATGAAATACCGTTTTCATACACGATGTAATAGGAAGTTTGGGCATATAGTGTACTTATCGTAAACGAAAGTAAAAGCAAAAACAAGGCAAATCGAAAAAAGAAACAGCCAGCAAAATGCTGTTGTTTTGCTGGCTGTAAAAGACGTTTAAAAAAACGGAGCATATTACTTATTTTTTATGGTCTCCGGGCGGGTACTATTGTCAGTATCGGTGTTTAAAGGAGGCAGTGAATCCTTTTTCACTTCTTCAATCACCGTTTTGGGTTCTTTGGTTTCAACGGTTTTTGTCTCTTTGCTATTGCATGCCAAAAACAGAACTGACGTAAGCAGAACAGCCCCAACCCAGCGAAGCGGTTCTGATGTTTTAAAGATTTGTTGCATTGGTTTAATTTTAGTTGTTAGCAAGGTAATATATATTTTTAGTTTTTCATACTAAAATTTTTAAAGGCTACTTTTTAGAATTAATAATTACGGCATTACTCAGTTAAAAATATTATTTTCAATAGCAGATGTCACATTCCCAATACTAAAACTTACTAGATGAAGCATATTTTACAGCTACTATTTTGTTGTTATTTACTTTATTTAGCCCCCACCCCCGCTAATTCGCAAACGCAGGACGCGCAGTTGAAACAATTAAAGGCATTGCTGCAAAACCTGCAACAAAAGCAGGGATATCAAAAAGATACAGCCTACATAAATACTATTAACGAAATTTCCTTTTTGTACGCTGACAGATTTCCAGATTCAGCTTTGTTGATGTTGAATGGCCTGCCTGAACAAAGTCGTGCCATTAAGTTTGGAAAAGGCGAAATAAACAGCTATAAAATATTGGGCAATGCTTGGCAAACAAAAGGCGACTTCAATAAGGCGCTAGAATTTTATACCCTTGCCCTCAACATTGCTGAAAAAAATGATGAAAGCAGGGTTGTGCCAGGCATTTTGGGTAACATCGGCCTGGTGTACCTTAATCAGGGAAATTATGCGATGGCACTACAAAAATTCTATGCCTCACTCGCCGCAGCTGAAGCTGTAAACGACCAACTGGTCATAAGAAGCAGTTTTAATAACATTGGTACCATTCATTTTTACCAAGGCAAAATGGAAGAAGCGGAAAAAGCCTACCAAAAAACACTTCAAATATCAAGAGACATATCTGATACCACAGGTATGATTACTGCTTACAACAACTTGGGAGAAGTAAATCTTGAACAAAAAGACCCTGTGAAAGCCATGCAAAATCTCTCCTTGGCATTAGAAATGGCTAGCAAAAAAAACTTGCCCTACATGTTGGTAGCCATCAACAACAGCTTAGGTGATACTTATTTAAGATTAGACAGTTTAGAAAAATCAGCAGCCTATTTTAAAACAGCGCTTTTGCTTGCACGCAATATGGGCAATGCGCGTGCCACGTGCAAAGCGCTGATAGGTATTGCAAAAGTAGAAAGCAAACAAGGTTTGCTACCAGCCGCGTTGATAAGTGCACAAGAAGCTTTGCAAAAAGCAAGTGAAATGGGACAGGCACAACTGCTGCGAGATGCCAATGAAGTAGTGGCTGCTATTTATGAAAAAATGGGAATGGGCAATGAGGCTATCAAATTTTACAAACAGTATAAAGTTTATGCCGACAGTCTTGTGAGCATCGAAAGTGAAAGGGCAGCTGCCATTTACAAAGCAGAATACGAATTTGCTAAAAAAGAAGCAGCGTTTCAACGAAAGACATTACAGCAAGGTTGGTTGATGTTTTCTGCGCTGGCAGGTGTGCTATCATTGCTAATTATTATATGGATTATTAGTAGGTCGAGAAAACGACTGAGCCTCACTTACAAAGATCTGCAAAACAAAAACGAAATCATTGAAGGACAGAAAATAAAAGCAGAAGAAACACTCTTCCAACTAAAGGCAGCACAATCGCAATTGATTCAATCAGAAAAAATGGCTTCATTGGGAGAACTCACCGCAGGTATAGCACACGAAATTCAGAACCCGTTAAACTTCGTCAACAACTTCAGTGAGGTAAGCACTGAGCTTATAGAAGAAATGAATAATGAAATAAACAAAGGCAATATTGAAGAAGCCAAAGAGATTGCAAGTGATTTAAAACAAAATATGGCAAAAATAAATCATCACGGTAAACGTGCCGGTGATATTGTAAAAGGCATGCTGCAACACAGCCGCAGCAGCAGTGGTACAAAAGAACCAACAGACATCAACGCGCTGGCAGATGAATATTTACGTTTGGCATATCATGGTTTAAGGGCAAAGGACAAATTATTTAATGCCACTATGAAAACTGATTTTGATGAAAGCCTGTCTGCCGACGAGGCAGGCATCGGTCACATCAACATCATTCCACAGGATATTGGAAGAGTGATCTTGAATTTAATCACAAATGCCTTCTATGTGGTGGATGAGAAAAAGAAATCGGGGATTGAAAATTATGAACCAACAGTCTTAGTAAGTACAAAAAGACTTGCAGAGAAAGTTTTAATTTCAGTACAAGACAACGGGAAGGGCATTCCACAAAAAATACTGGATAAAATCTTTCAACCATTCTTTACTACCAAACCCACCGGCCAAGGAACCGGATTGGGATTGAGTTTGAGTTATGATATTGTAAAAGCGCATGGTGGGGAGTTGAAGGTGGAGACTAAAGAAGGTGAAGGAAGTGAGTTTATTATTAGCTTACCGGTAAATACATGAGCAAATGAAAAACGAAGTAAAGTTGTTTGAGCAGCAAAAAGTAAGAACCCATTGGGATGAGATATAAGAGAAGTGGTATTTCTCAGTTATTGATGTGATTGAGATACTTACCGGTACAGACCGAAGCAGGAAGTATTGGAATGATTTGAAAACGAAACTGAAAAAAGAAGGAAGTGAACTGTCCTAAAAAATCGGACAGTTGAAAATGCAGGCTACAGATGGAAAATTGCGGATGACCGACATAGCCGATTCCGAACAACTCCTTCGCCTCATCCAATCCATCCCCTCTCCCAAAGCAGAACGCTTTAAAGATTCAGAAGAGTTATGATATTCTGAAGGCGCAGGGAGGGGAAATTCAGGAAGAAACACTTGATGGAGAAGGAATAATACCGATTAGACAAAGAATATAGTCCAATATCGGCTATCGCCTCATTGTACTATTTGTTTGATAACATCGGCATTTACTCCCGAAAGCATTCGGGATAAGATTTATAAAATATTGGCATATTATATAAATCACATTGGTTTAATATTTACTATTTTACTTCCCAGTAAATAAAAAATATAACTATATGCTTACTCAATTCCATAAAATGTATTCTTTTTATGGAATTATGTCTATATTTAGCATATAAAATAAGGAAAAGATGATTCAAAGGACATTATTAAAAGTGTTGGAAGCAAGGGTAGACCACAAAAAAGCACTCATCATTTTTGGTCCCAGACAAACAGGCAAAACTACTTTGTCAAAAGCCTTGGCCAATCAATTGCAACAACCATTCGAATACTTCAATGGAGATGCTGCTGTTACGAAATCCTTATGGAAAGTAGAAAACATAGCGGCACTCAAACAAAGTTTTGGTTCAAAAAAAATGGTTATTCTCGATGAAGCTCAAATGATTGAACAAGTAGGTAAGATTTGTAAGCAACTCATTGATGACAACCTTGGTATACAGTTTCTAATTACCGGCTCATCATCATTCACCATTGCCGACAAAACACAGGAGCCATTAACAGGTCGCAAATGGGAGTATTTTTTATATCCCATTAGTTGTGCCGAACTGATGACTTACCAGGGTATCCCTCAATTTCTGGAAACGCTGCCGCAGTATTTGGTATATGGCATGTACCCCGAAGTAGTAACACATTTAAATGATGCCAAAGAAGTGCTAGCCAATATTGCCAGCAGTTATTTATATAAAGATGTGCTTTCGTTGGTTGGGTTAAAAAAGCCACAATTACTGGAAAAAATTTTAAATGCATTGGCTTTGCAGGTTGGCAACGAAGTTTCACTGAATGAGCTGGCAAGCTTGGTTGCTGCCGATGTAAAAACGGTGGATAGTTATATTTATTTGTTAGAGCAGGTATTTGTTGTATTTAGATTAGGCACCATCAGTAGAAACGAAAGAAACGAAATAAGTACTAAGAAGAAAATCTATTTTTATGACAATGGTATTCGTAATGCCTTGCTTGGAAATTTTGCACCCCTGGCTACCCGGCAAGATGTGGGTGCCTTGTGGGAGAATTTTTTAATTTCGGAACGAAAAAAATTATTGGCCTATCATGGCTTTCATGGCCGAATCTATTTTTGGAGAAACAAACAACAGGCAGAGATAGATTATGTAGAGGAAATAGATGGAAAAATATATGCGTATGAATTTAAATGGAACCCATTAGCCAAAGTAAAATTCCCTGCAATTTTTATAGAGAAATATAAGCCAGTTGAAATAAAGGTGATACATCAGGAAAATTTTTGGCAATGGCTGAATGAGTATCCGTATTGACATAGTAAAAAATAAAAAAGTTATGAAGCATAGCAAAATTATAGTAAAGTTCACAGTGCTGCTACTTTTTAGTATAGGCTTAAAACAGACCAATGCTCAGCAAGATCGGGTTGATTCTGTTATTGCCCTACTCAATAAAAGCAACACACCCAAAGGGCTAGATACGCTGATGTTCAACAATGCCAGGCAATTAATTAGAGCGGCTATATTGTCAGATGCACAAGTAAGCCAGATAGAAAAAGCGACTGAACAATTCCGAAAAGGAACAGATGAAGACATCTGCTATGTTATAAAACATGAAATATTAAAAAGTCTGGGAAATTCAGACAAAATCAGTGCCATTGAATATGGCAAGTTGAATTACTATAAAGTAGAGAATAGCAAAACCCCACGTTCTAAATATTTAGCACAAGCCTTCTTGATTCAACTAAGACTGCCCTACCGCAATTCTGACAAACTTCCGGAAGGCTTTAAATTCATTACTGAACAATTGAACAAATACAAAAAGGCCAATGATTCGCTCGGTCTGCTGTCTTGCTACTATATCCTTGGAGGCTTTTATCGCACCACCGGCCTGTACGAGCCCGCAATTTACAACACGAAAAAATCAGTAAGCTACAGCGATACGAACCAATTGACAACTCCATATTACTTTGGCCTTACTGTAAAACAGGGGAAATATGCCTGGATAGATAACGCGGCGTTGTTGAGTGAGTATTACATACAAATGGAGGATTATGAAAAGGCGTTTAAGAACAGTAAAGAAGTGCTGCAAAGAGCATTTGAATATTATAAAGCCGGAGGAAATGACTCACAAATAGCGAATGGACGGACTTTGCTGTTTACTGCACGGCACCTGGTTTGGGCTAAGATGCTCACCAATCAATTGGATAGTGTAGATTATTACCTGCAGTTGGTGGAAAGCGCTAATTATAATGATCCTGATCCTGAAAAAAGCTTTGATGTATTCAAAATGCAGCTCCGGGCGATGTATGACATAAAAATAGGTGCCTTTAAACAGGCCGATTCGTTGTTGCAACAATGCATGAAACTAGTCGATGAGTTTCAGATTGGCGTAAATCAGCCCGCTGGCTTTATTGTTCCGGATTACTTTATGGCATTGTTGCGCATCGAAGAAAAAAAATATGGTGAGGCAATTGAATTATTGCACAAGGATATCGAACGGGCAAGACTGATTCGTTCGAGTGTATTACGGGACTTCAAACTATTAGCCACTTTGTATGAAAAAACAGGTGATGATGCAAAAGCAAAACTAGCATATAAGTCGTTCATCAACCTGCAGGATAGTATGCTTGCCGATCAATCAAAATACCGTACCATAAGTTTTGAAACCGAGCAACAGATCACGGATAATGAAATTGCTATATCAAAATTAGAAAGTGAAAACCAACTTTCTGCTCAGTCAAGAAATTTTACGATTGGTATTGCTGCTTTGCTTTTGATCCTGGCGGGAAGTATTTACTATCGCTTTCGTTCCAAAAAGAAAGCCAATGAAGTATTGGAAAAAACATTGACAGAATTAAAATCTACCCAGGCCCAACTCATCCAATCCGAAAAAATGGCAAGCCTTGGAGAACTCACTGCAGGTATAGCCCACGAAATTCAAAACCCGTTAAACTTCGTGAATAATTTTTCGGAAGTGAATAAGGAATTACTCGTTGAGTTGAAAGATGAAATTAGAAAAGGAAACCTTGATGAAGTAAGTGCAATTGCGGATGATGTAATTAGTAACGAGGAAAAAATAAGCCACCACGGAAAAAGAGCTGATGCCATTGTAAAGAGCATGTTGCAGCACTCCCGCAAAACATCCGGACAAAAAGAGCTTACCGATATCAATGCCTTATGCGATGAATACCTGCGCCTATCCTACCACGGATTAAGGGCCAAGGACAAATCATTTAATGCTGATTTCGAAACCAAATTTGAAGCTACACTAGCACCCATTAATGTGGTACCCCAGGATATTGGCCGGGTGATTCTGAACCTGATTAACAATGCCTTTTATGCGGTGAATGAGCGGCAGAAAAAGGAGCAGGACAGCGGTTATAAACCCCAGGTAACACTAACAACCAGTAAGCAGGGAGATCAGGTGGTAATTGAAGTAGCCGATAATGGCACAGGTATGACTGAGCAAGTAAAAGAGAAGATTTTCCAGCCGTTTTTTACCACCAAGCCAACAGGTGAGGGCACCGGTTTGGGGTTGAGTTTGAGTTATGATATCATCACCAAGGGGCATGGGGGCAAATTTGAGGTCTTAACAAGAGAGGGGGAAGGTACCTCCTTTATTATACAGATAAAAAGCAATCAAAACATATAGCAGAATTTAAATCATATTGTACTGCTAAATTTGAATCAAATCCCATAATTATGTCCAATAAAAATATGAGTGGCTTACAAGCATTGATTTATAGAAATAATTATATTATAAGTCGTTTTTTTATATTGACTTTTAATAGAATAGTAATAACTGCTTTTCTATTTTTCAATTATTCAGCATCAAATGCTCAATTAAATCTCACCGACTCGGCATTTTATTATTTTAAAAAAAGCAGTAATACTGAATCGGTTGATACGGTAACATTTGAAAAAGGAATAAATTGTCTAATAAGATTAGATTTATCAGATTCTTTAATCCAAAAATTTGAACAGTTTGCTGCATCTATTTCAGTAGATAAAAAACCGTATTGGCGTTTTTTAATTTTAAATGGAGTTGTTCTTAATCTCCAAAAAAATGATCTAAATCGCTGTATTAAATACGGACGAAAATATATTTCGCAAGCAGAACTTATAAAAGAATATGGAGGAATATATATCCGAAGTCAATTCATGAAAGCATTACGCATTCCTTATCGTAATTCGAGTAACCTTAAGGAGGGGTTTAAATATTTTAGTGAAAAGCTAAAGGAGTTCAAGCAACAAAATGATTCAATAGGCATCTATGATTGCTACTATGTTTTAGCAGGGTTTTTCAGAACAAATGGATTAATTGATCAGGGAATTTATAACAATAAAAAAAGTAGATCGTATTGCGATACAACAAAAGATAACTCGTATAATTATGGTCGGTTTGAAAAATCCAACGGAAAAGGAGGTTATGCCAATTCAATTTATGTTACAGGGCTCTACTACCTACAAAAGGAATCCTATTTTGAAAGTATACCTTATTGTAGGTTAGTTATTGATCAATCGAAGGGAAGTTTGTTTTATGAGGACTTTCTTTCTAATGCAATAACAAATTTGGCTATAGCTAAGATGAATTTAAATCAATTGGATAGTGTTGAATTGTTTTTTAAACAAGCAATTAAATTATCTGATAGTAAAGAATATCATGACTTTGTTGTCTATCAATCACAATACCTATCAGACTATTATAGACGAATAGGTAAATATTCTTTAGCACATTCAATTTTAGATGCCTGTAATCAATTGATAAAAAAGTATAAATTGCCAGTGGCAGCAGCACCAGGTACTATTCATCCTGATTATTTTAAGGCACTTGTTTATTTAGATGAAAGAAAGCTACCTGAAGCAATAAAAATGCTACAAGCTGATTTAGAACGTTTAAATGGTAGGAATAAAATTGAAATAGTAAGAAATTATCGATTGATGGCAACCTTGTATTCGAAACTCGGAAATCACCAAGGTTCGAGTGCCAGTTATCAAAAATATGTAGAAATTCAAGATACACTTTTATCTGATCAAGCCCAGTTTCAAAATATAAGTTTTGAAACGGAGGAGGAAATGAATAATAAAGAACGATCTATTTTTAAATTAGCGGCCGCCAATAAAATCGCTTCTACTACTCGTAATTACTTTATTGCTTTTGCAGTGCTGCTGTTATTTTCGGCAGTCTTACTCTACAATCGTGTTCGATTCAAACAGCGAGCCAATAAAAAACTGGAAGATACTCTGATCAAGTTGACAAATACTCAAACTCAATTAGTTCAGGCAGAGAAAATGGCCTCACTTGGTGAACTCACTGCCGGCATAGCCCACGAAATACAAAACCCACTGAACTTCGTAAATAATTTTGCCGAAGTGAGTACTGAATTGGTAGATGAAATGAAATCAGAAATAAAAAAGGGTAATTATGATGAAGTAAACGTAATTGCTGATGATGTAAAACAAAACCTAGAAAAGATAAATCACCACGGTCAACGTGCAGCCGATATTGTAAAAGGCATGCTCCAACATAGCCGAAGCAGCAGTGGTGTAAAAGAACCCACCGATATCAATGCACTGGCGGATGAATATTTTCGACTAGCATATCATGGTTTAAGAGCGAAAGACAAAACATTCAACTCCACCATGAAGACTGATTTTGATGAATCAATTGGCAAGATCAATATCATTCCACAAGATATTGGAAGAGTAGTTTTGAATTTGATTACCAATGCTTTTTATGCAGTGAATGAAAAATCAAAACAAGGTATTGCGGATTATGAACCAACTGTTTGCGTAAGTACAAAAAAGGTCAAACATCAAGTAGAGATCAGGGTTACCGACAACGGCAATGGAATTCCTGCCAATATCGTAGATAAAATATTTCAACCCTTCTTTACTACAAAACCCACTGGGCAAGGTACAGGATTGGGATTGAGTTTAAGCTATGACATTGTAAAAGTGAATGGCGGGGAAATAAAAGTTAATACAAAAGAAAATGAGGGAACAGAATTTATTATCAGTTTGCCTTTGTAGGCATGGGGGTGTCCCGATAGCTATCGGGATGAAAGTGGAGACAAAGGACTTTGAAGGAACAACATTTACTATTGAACTATTAATTTTGGAATGATGAAAATTTTTTTTACTGCGGTTTTTTTTAGTTTTTCGTTAGCAGGATATTCACAATATATCGGTAACACAGATAGCCTCAAATTGGTTTTGAAGAATTCAAATATAGATTCTGTAAGATACAGAGCAGCGAGAGCATTGTACGTCTATTACGAAGAAATTAACAAAGATTCGGCCTATCTGTATTCGCTGAAATGCCTCGATATCACTATAAGGAATCATCAGCAGTTAGCAGAGGTTAATTTCCTTAATAATAAGGCATATATATTGATTGGTTTAGGACGATTCGCAGAATCTTTGCAATGCCTTTTGGAATCTTTTAAGATTTTAGAAAATAAATCATTAGACAAAGAAGTTAGCTGGCAGTTGTTTTCCGGATTAAATTATTCACCATTTTATGGAAACAACCGTTTGCTGATGCAAGCCTATACACATCATATATTTGGCATATTAATGTGGCGTACAAATGACCAGAATAAGGCAATTTTTCACTTCTCAGAAGCGCGAAAAATTTCAAAAGATATAGGTCATGTCAACCGCCAAATGATGGCGTCAATGAACCTTGGCCGTTCCTATTTCGATGCTGGACGCCTTGATTCCGTGCTGTTCCTAGAGAAAGAAGCTGCTGATTTGGCCATCGTATTAAATCAGAAAAAGTACCTTGGCCAGATATATGCAACGATGGCAAACGTATATTACAAACAAAACGATACCCTTCGTGCGGAGCAGTTGTTCAGAGCATCTTTCCAGATTGCGGAAGATCAGCTAAATTTCAACACTTTAAATGTAACATGTTATATGCTTGCCAGTCTTTATCTTGACAAGCGTCAAAAAGATTCAGCACTCTTTTATGCCCTGCGAAACCAGGAGATAATTGAAAAACTTGGGTTTGCAAACGGGCTAGTCGTTAACCTTGGAATGATTTACGACAATATTAATAAGGCGTATCAGCTTTATAACAAACGGGATAGCGTTTACAAATACATGCAACTTGCACTGGTGGTAAAAGATAGTTTAAATGGATTGAGAATAAAAACCCTAGCAGCGTTTCAGAATGCAATTTTGGATGAGCAATTGCGTCTCCAGCAT
>JBIIPY010000126.1:0-5744 GCA_044342365.1 Ferruginibacter sp.
AAAATGATGGAAGCGCCAATCACCAGTTCTGCTACACTGCGGGTATTGCTGTAAGGTGCATTGAATACGGCTACGCCATTGTTGGTAGCAGCAGTGAGGTTCACCTGGTTTACGCCGATACAAAAACATCCTATTGCCTGTAATTTAGTGGCAGCCTGCAATACAGCAGGTGTAATTTGCGTTTTACTTCTAATACCAAGAATATGGGTGTTCTTAATTTCTTTGATGAGGTCGGCTTCGCTGATGGCACCACTGAGTTTTTTTACATTAGAATATCCAGCTTCTTTGAACTGCTTCACCGCAACATCACTTATATTCTCTAAAAAAAGAATGTTTATTTTTTCTTTCGGATAACTGGTATTTTTTTTCTCTGGCATAGAATTTACGGTGTATTTTGTGTAAATATATTCTATTAAATCATTATTATTTTATTGAAAACATTGATAGCGATTCTACCATTTCACAAAACATTCAGATACTTTATTATTGCTGCCTCTATTTGTAGTGGCTTGTTACTCACCATGCTCAGTACAGGATGCCAGCAAGGCGCACGAAAAACGACTGACAGCAGGCAGGATTCTCTCAGCAACATCCTACTACTACCACCCCCTACTCCTTTAACCATTTTCGAAAAAAACAATCTGGCTTCGGCTTGCATAGCTTGGTACGACTCTGTATTGGGCAACAGTGTTTTTAATGGTGGCATATTGGTAGCCAAGGGCGGCAATATTGTGTTTGAACGCTATAAGGGTCATGAAACTTTTGATGAAAAAGATTCTGTGAATGCCAACACTTCTTTTCATATAGCATCTGTGAGCAAAACCTTTACCGCCATGGCGGTGCTTAAATTAAAAGAAGAAGGCAAATTGCAGCTAAACGATTTGTTCAGCAAATACTTTCCCCCTTTCGATTTTCCGGGCGTAACCATTCAAACATTGCTCAACCATAGAAGCGGCATTCCCAACTATCAGTATTTTATGGAAAAACTGAATTGGCCAGATACGGTGATGATGCGCAACCAGGATGTGTTAGATTACCTGATTTTGTACAAGTCTTCCATTGAAGACATTGGTATTGCAGACCAGCACTTTAGTTATTGCAACACCAATTATGCATTATTGGCCTTGTTGATAGAAAAAATAACTGGAACCCCTTATCCAACTTATTTACAGGAAACTTTTTTTGGGCCATTGCAAATGCTACACAGTTTTGTATACACCCGAGCAGACAGTGCGAGGGCAATTTTTTCTTACGACTGGCGCGGTGTGACCATAAAAAACAACTACATGGATGAAGTGTATGGAGATAAAAATATTTACAGCACCCCACGCGATTTACTCATTTGGCACCGGGCATTGAGCAGCAATGTGTTGTTTACGTCCGCTACTTTGCAAGAAGCTTACACACCCTATAGCAATGAAAAGCCTGGTGTTAAAAACTATGGTTTGGGCTGGCGGATTAACACCTACGCCAACGGCAAAAAAGTAATTTTTCACAACGGTTGGTGGCATGGTAACAACGCCGCCTTTATACGGTTGCAAGATGAGGATGCAACCATTATTGTAATGGGCAATCGCTTTACTCAAAAAGTGTACAAAGCCTACCAGTTAGTGAACAGTTTTGGTGATTATTTCACCGTTTCTGAGGACGTTGAGTAATGATTCTTACAAATTTTTTAATCCTCAATTTCGCATTTATTCAATGTTTCTGCGGCTTTTGCGGCTTTTCCACAATTTATTCCTAACCAATTGCAAAATATTTGCGGTTTTGTGCAATATTTTATCTTAATTTTAACGGCACAAACTTTTCGAATGCTTAAGAAAGAAAGACAGGCGTATATACTACACCAGGTTAATCTGCACAACAAAGTGCTGTCTAACAGCTTAAGTTCGGAAATAGAGGTGTCGGAAGATACCATCAGAAGAGACCTTCAGGAATTATCGGAAACCGGCAAACTCATAAAAGTACATGGTGGGGCATTATCTCACTCTTTCAATAAAATTATCTATCCTTCCACTGATATTTATGCGCATTCTGATAAAAGAATTATTGCCAAAAAAGCGATTTCGCTCATCAAAGATGGAATGTTTGTTTTAACAGGTGGCGGTACTACGGTTATTGAAATGGCAAGAGCATTGCCACATGGATTGCACGCCACATTTGTAAGCGGGAGCATACCGGCAGTAGTAGAATATATGAATCACCCTATGATTGATGTAATTGTGCTGGGCGATAAAGTATCTAAGACATCAAAGATGACCATTGGTGCGGATGCGCTGGGTAAGATAAAAAATTTTAAAGCAGATATCTGTTTGTTGGGCATCAATGCCATTGATATTGAACATGGCATTACTGATAATGATTGGGACGTGGTGCAGCTAAAACAGCACATGATCAGCTCTTCTCAGAAAGTGGTATGCTTAACCATTTCAGAAAAGATCAACACATTACAACCCATTCATGTGTGTGCGGCCAACAAAATAGACGTGCTGATTACAGAATTAGATCCTGGCGATCCTTTGTTGCAACCTTATGTTGAAGCAGGGATCACGGTTTTATAATAAAAACATCCAATCCTTTTTTACAAGAGAAACGCTTCTATCATTAAACAAAACAACCAAAAACAGATTGCTATGAGAAAAAATCTGCTATTCATGCTGTTGTGGGGCTTTACATTGATGTATGCACTCCCAGCATTGGCACAAGAGAAGGTGGTTTCCGGAATCATTACGGGAGCTGACAAAGCACCTTTAAAAGATGTAACAGTGATGGTGAAAGGTACCAGAACTGCTACCAAAACCAACGATGCGGGTAGCTACAGCATCCGCGCGAGTGCGGGTCAAGTGCTCGTATTCTCTTTTGTAGACTATAACAGAAAAGAAGCAACAGTTGGCGCTTCTAATGATGTGAGTCTTTCATTAACACCCACCAACAACGACTTGGATGAAGTAGTGGTGGTTGCCATGGACATCAAAAGAAACCCGAAAGAATTGGGTTATTCGGTTCAAAAGGTAGATGGTCAAGAAATTCAGGAAACCCAGCGAGAAAACTTCGTAAATGCCTTACAGGGAAGAGTAGCCGGTTTAACGGTTAACCAAACCTCAGGCGTAGCAGGTGCGAGCTCTCAGATTGTATTAAGAGGTTTTAACTCATTATCATTAGACAACACACCGTTGTTTGTAATTGATGGAGTTATAGCAGACAACTCAACTCTTAGTGAAGGTGGCGGTGGCGCTACTTTGGGTTTAGCAGGTGATCCTGGTAATGCCAACAGAGCCAATGATTATACCAATAGAATTGCTGATATCAACCCAAATGATATTGAAAGTATCACGGTATTAAAAGGACCTGAAGCAACCGCATTGTATGGCAGCCAGGCTAGTAGTGGTGCCATTATCATTACTACCAAAAAGGCGAAGCCCAATGGAAAGTTGGTGGTATCTTATGACAACAGCTTCAGAATGCAAAAATTTACCAGAATTCCTGAAACCATGGATGCTTATCAGGGTGGAACCAATGGAGTACCCCAAGATATATTCTCCTCATTTGGCCCAAGGTATCCGTATGGAACAAAATTGTACGACAACGTGAAAACCTTCTTCAAAACTGGTTTTAGCCAAACGCACAATATTTCTGTAGAGTATGGTAAAAAGAATTCTAGCTGGAGGTTGTCTGGATCTATTTTTAACCAAGATGGTGGAATTCCTGCCAATAAGTTTGATAGGTTTAATTTAAGACTTTCTAATAGTACCAAGATTGGTAAATACATCAGTATAGATCCTGCTATTCAGTACATTAAATCAACCAATGATAAGCCCATCAGAGGTGCTTCAGGTTATATGATCTCATTGCTGGCATGGCCTGCAGACAATGATATCAGTAATTACCAGGACGACAATGGATTAAAGCTTCCTTTGTTTGCTGCAAATCCCAACTCCGATTTTGACAATCCTTTTTACAGTGTTTACAAAAACAGAAGTCAGGATGTAACAGACAGGATCATTGCCAATATTGGTGTTAACATCAATCCATTTAAGTGGTTGAATATTTCGGGCAGGTTTGGTTACGATACTTATGCACAGGATGGATTTACAAGATACGATTCTATGTCTTTTGCTTTGGTGAGAGCTCAAAAAGGGCAACTGACCAATTATTATCGCGATTACTATGGTTACAACCATACCATTAATGCAACTGCAAAAAAAGATTTTGGTAAATTCTCCACCCGCATCATGATAGGCAATATGTGGCAGGATTATGAAACACAACAGTGGTCTGTTACCGGTACCAATCTTACTAATCAGCAAAGTAAAGACAGCAGCGTTACCGACCCTGCAACAAGAATACGTTTGAACAACAACACGTTGAAAAATTTGCCAAATTATAGCATCAGAAGATCAAATGCTTATTTTGGAGAAGTTTCTGTAGGGTTCGACAAAGCTATTTATCTAACCTATTCTCATCGTTTTGAAGAGTCCTCAATTTTCCCAAAACAAAATAGAACGTACAACTACCCTGCTGCGAGCATGAGTTTTATCGTTTCTGACTTAATTCCAGGTATAAAGTCAAATACCCTCAATTATCTAAAATTGAGAGGCTCTTTGGCAAGTACTGCTAGATCTAGTTCGCCTTACGCAAACCAATCGATCTTCAATATCAACAATGGTAGTGGTGGTGGATTTTATTATGGTTTCACCAATAACAATCCTTTGTTGTCGCCAGAATTACAAAAAACTTTTGAGATTGGAACAGAGTTTAAGATGTTCAACAACCGCTTATCTGTGGATGCCACTTATTACAACACAGAAAACAAGAACTTGATTGTTGAAAATTTCAGGGCCAGTTATGGAACAGGATATGTATTGAATACCTTAAACGTTGGTGCCAATAAAAATGAGGGGGTAGAGATCGCGATCAATTATGATGTAGTGAAAACAAAGAAATTCAGCTGGAATACTCGCTTCAATTTCAATAAAATGTGGAATGAGGTTACTGAATTACCTGCTAATGTTCCTGAATTTTACTTGTCGGATACCTGGCTGTATGGCAATGCAAGAGGGGGTCTGGTATTGGGAGGTCCTACCACAAGTATCACTTCTTTTGGCTACGCCAGAAACTTGAAGGGTGATATTCTTATAAACCCAACAACAGGTTTGCCTGTAACTGATGCCAGCTTTAAATATAGAGGCGATAGAAATCCAGACTTCACTTTGGGTTGGGTAAATACTATGACAATGGGTAATTTCCGATTGAGCTTTTTGTGGGATCTGAAAATTGGTGGAGATGTGTTTAACGGTACTGATGATTACCTTACTGGTATCGGTAGAAGCTGGCGCACTTATGATAGAAACGATGCTAGAGTGATCAATGGTGTATTACAAGACGGGTTGGAAAATACCGCAACCCCCACTAAAAATGAGATCTTAATTACACCAGCTTACAACCAAGCCTATTATACCACCATGCCAGAAGAAGAATTTATTGAAAAGGATGTAAATTGGTTGAGACTAAGAGATGTATCGCTTTTTTATAAATTCGGAAAACCAGTGATGGACAAAATTAAATTTGTAAAATCGCTGAACCTATTTGTAACTGTTAACGATCCAGTTTTAATTACAAACTACCGAGGTGCAGATCCACAAAGCAATGGAGTAAGTGCCGGTTCTAGAGGTGTAGGCGCTTTTGGATTTGATTACGGAAACATTGGAGCTCCTGTAAGTTTCAATATTGGTTTAAGAGCTAAC
>JBIIPY010000127.1:0-5726 GCA_044342365.1 Ferruginibacter sp.
CAGAAAGCATGAAAAATTTAATGGAGTTGCATGGCATGCAAGTCTTGGAATACAAACCCATGTGGTTCGATAGTTTTTATGTGAGCATGCTCAGCGAACAGTACAAAAATGGAAAAGGAAATTTGATAGCAGCCTTCTTTCGTGGATTGTTATCCAACATGAATGCAATGGCCAACCACAAAAAATGCAGCTCCGTTATTTATGTAATCGTAAAATAAGTTGATCGTTCATAACCCCTTAAAATAGATCAGTTCAATTTGATCTCATAGAGCTTTGGCCACCTTTTTCCGGTTACATACATGGTTTTGCTGGCTGAATCGTAGGCTATCCCATTAAAATAATCTGTTCTTACCGTCCTTTCGCTTTGAGGCAATAAGTTTGTAAAATTCATGACACCTGCTACTATTCCAGATTCCGGATTTATTTTGATAATGGCATCAGACGTGTATACATTGGCGTACACAAAGCCATCAATGAATTCTAGTTCGTTGATATTATCTATAGGGCCTTTGTCGGTTCTAACAGCAATGCTGTTTTTAACCTTAAAATCGGCGGGATGTACAAAGTAGAGATTCGAAGAACCATCACTGATGATGAGATCGGTTCCGTTATGGGTAATGCCCCAACCTTCGTAAGGCCAGTTGAAGGTTTGAATGGGTTTGTTGATGTTATTGATATCATACACGTACACAATATTGCTTTCCCAGGTGAGCTGGTAAATTTTGTTATTGAAGATACAGATGCCTTCTCCAAAAATTTTATCGTTGCCCATTTTATGAATAGATTCTACTTTCCCGGTTGTATAATCGGTGATTCGCAAAGATGAATTTTGATAATCACCTGTGCCTTCATACATTTTTCCATTGTAAAACTGCAAACCTTGGGTGTAAGCGCCGGTATCGTGGGGATGTTGGGCCAATATATTAAAAGAGATGTTGGCGGGAGCTGGTATGCCTGAACTTGGAGGTATGATGGTTGGATCTGTGTCTGTTTTGTCAGATTCACCACAGGAATACAATAAAATAGATAGAATGGCAACAGCAGCTAAAACTTTCATAAAAAACGATTGGTGATGAGGCGCAAAAATAAGAAAGGGAGGCTGTATCATTCCTTAAAATTTTAAAGTGATGGATAAAAATTTGTTATTTTAAAATATGGGGCTATATCAGCCCGCCCCTGAGCCGGATATTCACTTATTTTTCGAATGGTCATATACCAGCTAGCCTCCAATAAAGTGTAAAAAGGCTACCTTTTTAGCACAAATTCTTCCTTCGACTGACCTCTTTTTTGTAGCCAATTCATCCTATGATAACATCATTTCTCAAACACCTACGCATAAGAAATGAAACCTTATTTAATAATTGCCGTTCTGTGGCTATCCTTTACAGCTACAAACGCACAGAGAATCTGTTCAACAGACGAATAGGTGAGAACACATTTTCAACTGCAAAAAACGGTGATAGACATCAGTTAAAAATTGCCTCCCCGTGATACTTTACCGAACGAGATCATCACCATTCCTGTGATTGTACACGTATTGTTCAACAAAGCATCACAAAACATTTCCGAAGCATAAATTATATCGCAGATAGAAGCATTGAACAAAGATTTTAGAATGCTCCAAGCCGATAAATCAAAGGTAAATGAAGCATTTTCCGGTTTGTAGGCTTATACCGATTGGACAAACAATATAGTACAATGAGGCGGTAGCCGATATTGGACTCTTTGTTTGATACCATCGGCATTTACTCCCGAAAGCATTCGGGATAAGATTTATAAAATATTGGCATATTATTAAATCAAATTGGTATTAAACGTGCACTATTTTCTGGTAAACAACATTTCTGTTTTCCAGATATTGCAAAATATAATCAAAACAATGAGGGTGTTTTCCGATCAGTTCTGGTGGGAAAACACCTTTTTCATTAAACAGTTGATTGCTCAATAAGTGAACCGCCGCTGTGCAGGTGTAAGCCGTGGTTCTGCTCATAGAAGAAGTGTTGGTACTAGCATCGTATTCATCGTACAAAAAATATTCGATCTTCTGCGTTACGCCATCTTTTTTGCCTTCTACCACAATACGCATGATGGTAAACTCTTCCTCAAAGGGTTGTAGTTTCCATTGGTCAAACAAAATTTTACTGCTGATGTCGATTGGCTTAACCATTTGTTCGTTTACAATTACGGGTGTTTCGCTGAAAAAACCAGCTAGTTGCAAGGCCTGAATCAAAGCGATGTGTCCGGGATACCGCAAGGTTTTCTCTTTCATGTTGGGAATATGTTTCATGGTATGCAAGATGCTTCTCAAACCATCGGTGTTGAAAGATTCCAGCGTTCCCACTTTATCAAAATGAACGAGTTCCGGATCACTTAAAGCAGGTTTGGTTACCAAAAAACCATTTTCTATATAACGGGCCGGTCGGGTATATTCTTCAATAACGTCAATGGGCGAAAAGGGTGCTTTGTATTCAAAAGGTTTGATTCTTACCTTGGGCAATCCACCCACCATCGCATAAAAATTAGTCACCTGCATTTCTTCATTGTATCGGCCCAACACCAGGTTGGTCATGCCCGGAGCCACACCACAATCTACAATAGCCGTAACGCCGTTTTGAATGGCCAGTTCGTTCAACAACAAAGCATCTTCGGAGAAAAAGGAAATATCGACCGTATTTTTTTTAAGTTGAATAACGGTCTCTAAAGTTTTATACCCCATAAACCCAGGTACTGCACACACCACCAGGTCGAACCCTGCTAGCCATCCTTCATATGCAGTATGGTTGGTGAGATCAGCTATTTTTATTTGTATAGACGGGTGGCTTTGTTGCAGTTCCTGCAGTTTTTTTTCGCTGACATCTAGTGAACAAACTTCAAAATTCTCACTAAGATCTATCGCTATGGCAGCACCTACCATTCCTGCGCCCAATACCGCAACTTTTTTCATATCAACTGTTTTAACATTTGTAATTGTAATCGCAATAGTAATGATTTCATTTTATTTAACAACCTTTCGCTGGTAGAATAGTACTTTTGAACAATTACTTTAAAGTCTTACTTATGAAAAAAATACTTCTAATTATCATCACAGCTGCCTTTATGCAAGCATCAGAAGCCCAGGGCATTTTGGGCAAACTCGGCAAAGCTGCAAAAGTGGATAGTAGTAAAACATCCGGATCTTTATTTGACAGAATTGGAAAAGCCACTAGCAAACAGGGCGGATCGTTGAGCAGTGAAGAAATCATCAATGGTTTAAAAGAAGCCTTAACGGTTGGAACCACTAATAGTGCGCAGTTATTGAATAAAACCGATGGTTTTTTCTCTAATGCTGCCATTAAAATATTGATGCCAGAAGAAGCCAAAAAAGCAGAATCAACGCTTCGTAAGTTTGGAATGGGGTCGTTGGTAGACAAAGCCATTCTATCAATGAACAGGGCCGCTGAAGATGCAGCCGGAGGTATGACGGATATTTTCTGGAATGCCATTAAGGGAATGACCGTAACAGATGGTCTGGCCATTTTACGTGGTGGCGATTTTGCAGCAACCGAATACCTTAAAAAAAATACGACATCCCAACTCACCGAAAAAATGCGCCCTGTCATTGAAAAATCATTGGCCAAAACAGATGCTACCAAGTATTGGAAAGATGTATTTTCTGCTTACAACAAATTTAGCAAAGAACCGGTGAACACCGATATTGCTGCCTATGTAACTGAACGGTCCATGAACGGCATTTTTTATTCCATTGCACAGGAAGAATTAAAAATCAGGAAAGATCCTACTGCACAGGTGACAGATTTGTTGAAGAAAGTATTTGGAAAATAATGATTGAAAATATTTATCAATAAAAAAGGTTGCCAAACGGCAACCTTTTTAGTATCGAAAACGATCATACAATTAAATATCAATTGCTTCTCCATAAGCCGCTGCTGTAGCTTCTTTCAATCCTTCACTCATGGTAGGATGAGGGTGAATGGCATTTAAGATTTCGTGTGCGGTGGTTTCTAATTTACGAGCCACCACAGCTTCTGCAATCATTTCGGTTACGTTCATGCCAATCATGTGGCAACCCAGAAATTCACCGTATTTGGCATCGTAAATTACTTTTACAAAACCGTCGGTAGCACCTGCTGCACTTGCTTTACCACTAGCCATGAAGGGGAACTTACCCACTTTCACTTCATAACCTGCTTCTTTGGCCGCTTTTTCAGTATAACCTACGCTGGCCACTTCTGGTACACAATAGGTACATCCAGGAACGTTGTTGTAATCAATGGCTTCCGGATGATGGCCGCTGATGTGTTCAGCCGCATTAATGCCTTCTTTGGCAGCAACGTGAGCCAATGCCTGACCCGGCGTACAATCACCAATAGCATACACACCCGCTACGCTTGTTTGCTGGTTGGCATCAACAATAATTTTTCCTTTTTCTATTTTGATACCCAATTCTTCTAAACCGATGTTTTCGATATTGGCAACAACACCTACAGCACTTAACAAAATTTCTGCTTCCAGCACTTGTTCGCCTGAAGCCGTTTTTACAGTTGCTTTCACCCCATCTCCTGAAGTATCTACTTTTAACACTTCACTATTGGTCATGATGTTGATACCCTGCTTTTTGAATTGTTTTTCTAGTTCTTTGCTGATGTCTTCATCTTCTACCGGTACAATGCGTGGCATGAATTCTACGATGGTTACCTGTGTTCCCATGCAGTTATAAAAATGTGCAAACTCTGAGCCTATGGCACCGCTGCCACAGATGATCATACTTTTTGGCTGACCAGGTAATACCATTGCCTCGCGGTATCCAATTATTTTTTTACCATCTAGGGGTATCGTAGGCAACTGGCGAACCCTGCCACCAGTAGCAATCACAATATTCTTTGCTTCTACAATTTGTTTGCTGTTGTCGGAAGCGGTTACTTCAATTTTATTGGCGGCAACCAATTTGCCATAACCCATAATAACATCAATCTTATTTTTCTTCATCAGAAACTGTACGCCCTTGCTCATTTTATCTGCAACGCCGCGGCTTCTTTTAATTACACCACCAAAATCGTGGGTAGGGTTACTGATGGTAATGCCATAATCGGCAGCATGTTTGGCATACTCATACACTTGTGCACTTTTTAGCAAGGCCTTGGTTGGTATACAGCCCCAGTTGAGGCAAACGCCACCCAGGCTTTCTTTCTCTATGATTGCTACTTTTTTTCCTAACTGACTTGCCCTGATTGCTGCGGGATAACCACCTGGTCCGCTACCTAATACTATTACGTCGTATGCCATAAAAAAGGTTGAATTTTATGAATGAATGAGACGCAAAAGTACTTTGAAAGCCTGTATTTGCCAAAGCAATTTTTTGTGGAATCAAAAGCACTTTTATTCTTTAATTTGTTACCAATGCCATTTTGTTAATTTCTTTTACTTCGGCTACTATTTAACCGCTTTGTAGTTAATTTCGCTGGGCTGTTCTATTTTTAAAAGCAGCCAACACCAATATGAAGCTATTCTTAATTTCCCTTATTTGCCTTGCGCTCGTAAACAATAGCATGGCTCAGGATATTCCAAAATGGAAAATAACAGACGTAGAAAAATACATCCGCGATAACCCCAATAAAGTGTTGGTGATAAACATGTGGGCTACTTTTTGTAAACCTTGTGTAGAAGAAATTCCGGCTTTTATAAAGCTCACCGATCAGTACAAAAAAAATGGGGTAGAGCTGTTATTG
>JBIIPY010000050.1:0-19791 GCA_044342365.1 Ferruginibacter sp.
AGGGTTCTCGTGAAGGTAATTGAACAGTATTAACTTAATTAATTGAGGCAGAAAATTTGGGTGGTTTTGGAAGTACGTTTTTCTGAAACCCGGACACAGTCCGGCAGAATCAATAAACACATGTGGCCGGCTAAAGCCGAACACATGCGCCAGTGGAATGACCTGCTAAAGCCGAACATTTACCAGTGGAAACTATTTTATTCGGTTATTTACTTTACTCATATTGTATGTGTAGCTAGGTAATCTCTCACTTGCTTATAGTTTGCAATAAATTCTTCACTTTCTGTTTCATATATTAACTCATTATAAATCATAACCAACTTATCATACATAGGGTTATCGACAAGTTTTGCAACGATTAAACCTTTCATACACCTATTCCATAATCCTCCTCCAAAGTGGGGTGGTAAATATTCAAAAGGTTCATTATTGATAATATCATCAAAGGAATCCAAGCTACTATATTTTTTAAAATAGGGTTTTGCGATGTCTGTATAGTAATCAAAAAGCGTTTCTATCGCAGCATCAATATCGCCCTCAAATAATAAAATAAACTGTAACCCACCTACTTTATATATTCTACCATCAGGGCTAAGTTTAATTTGTCCTATATTATTACCGATTGTTGTTCTAAATCTTTGTTTCCCTATTATTTTTTGTAAAGCATCCTCTATCTTTTTTTGGCTAACCTCTAAATGTACGTCTATTGAATAATGGTCACTCCACAATATCTGCTCAATACGAAAAAAATAAGTATAGTCTCCATCAATACGCTTATATTCATTCGTACTTTTTTTATAAGTAAACCCCTCTGTTATCATTTGCAATGTTAAACCTGCAGATATTCTGTCTTTAACTTCTTGTGCTTTTACTGCCATTATAAATTTATTACTTACTAATTACTACCGTTTACATTTGTTCTCTCCTCTTGTATAGAATTTTTTCCAACGGTTTGAGCTTTGGCATTTTTTGCTCTGCTTCAGCCTTTAAATGTACCTCCGTGTTGGTTAACCTGTTTTTGGGCGTTCGATAATTTTGCATTACCATCTTTGGCATATACTAACCTTACAAAATTTCTTGTATTCGTATTGTAAACCCTCCTGCTAAGGTTGGTTTAACTTTGCACCCGGAAACATATTATTTTCTTCTACTCGGCTTTGTTCTAAAGTAAAAATTAAAGGTCGCAATTTGCGACCTTTAATAAAACTAAATATCATCTGGTTTAAACCCTATTCTTTTCCTCGGTTTTTGTGGTGGGTTTAACAACTGTTTCAATGCTTCAAAAATTATTTGTATATCTTTTTCGTATTGCTTCATTTTCCCATCTTGTTGCATCATATTTTTTTCTACCTTTTCCATCTTCAATAAAATATCTTTATGCGTCAGCAACATTTCTCTAAGCTTTGTAAATATTCTTATGATACGGATATTTACTTCTATCGCTCTATCACTATTTAAAACACCTGATAACATTGCAACACCTTGTTCCGTAAAACCATACGGCATTTTCCTTGTACCGCCCCAACTTGATGTTCCACTTTGGAATATCAAGTTTTTAAACTCGGCTTCTGTTAACTGGAACATAAAATCTTCTGGAAAACGTTTTAAATTTCTTTTTACTGCCTTGTTTAGATTCCCTGTTGTTACATCGTAGAGCTCCGCCAAGTCTTTATCCAACATGATTTTCTTATCCCGTATAAAATAAATTTTACTGATAATTTCTTCGTCTTCTGTGGTTACTTTCTTTACTGCTTTTGCCATACTTATTTTTTAAGATTTACAAATATATATTTTTATGGTGTCGCATTTTGCGACACCTATCTAATTGGATGATATCTTTCTATGTCCTCAATCATGCCTTCCATTTCATTTACTAAAAAACTTTCGGTGGAACTTACATAACGATGTCCGGCCATGTACTTTCCACTGGCCCTTCCAATTCTGCCGGACAGTGTCCGCAGTTAGGATTACAAATACTCAATTGTGAGTAATCCATTTTCATTCGTGTGGTAATCTATTGCACTGCTGTATTTGTAATGCCATGGTTCCCAAACTAAACCGCTTCTTACAGGGTTCTCGTGAAGGTAATTGAACAGTATTAACTTAATTCATTGGGGCAGAATCTTTGGGTGGTTTTGGAAGTACGTTTTCTGAAACCCGGACACAGTCCGGCTTACCTAATAGACACATGTGGCCGGCTAAAGCCGAACAACTGCGCAGTGGGGTGAATCATTTAAAAATGCTATTACATTATATGCGTTGAAAAAATAGACACTCTTATGGTTGATGTCGTTGGTGAGAACACCAAACGACGGCGTCTGATGATTGTAGCTGTTTTCACTGCAACATTAATGTACACCAACAGCGGAAAAAAATTAAGTTTTTTTGGTGAAGCACAATTGCGTTCATTAAAATTTTACAGCAACTTTCACTATTACGAATACAAAGGCGGTATTAACTACAAAGTTCATAAAAATGTAAAGCTGACTTTAGGTGCGGGCAGTTACCAAACTTACAAAGAAGGAGGAAATTTTGTTTTGCCAAAAAATAATGATGAATTTAGAATTTGGCCTCAGGTTATTCTTTTACAATCAATAGGTAAACTAAAAATAGAACAACGTTATCGTTCAGAATTTAGATTTACAAGTAATGGCTACCTCACCCGTTTTCGATACAGACTGGGTATTTCTTATCCTTTTGGAAAAGAACAATATGAATACAAACCCTTTCAAGTTAGTGCAAGTAATGAAATATTTTTTACAGACAAAGAACCTTATTTTGAACGAAACAGAATGTTACTTGCATTTAACTACAAACCATCAAAACCAACAACTCTACAAGTTGGTTATTTACATCAGTTCGACTACAAAATAAATGATGAAACAGGTCGGGACTTTTTTCAAATAGGTTATTTTATAGAATTGTTCCGAAAGACGTCACAAAACACAAATATTGACACAGACATCAAAGACAATTAAATGAAATAAATGACAAGACAAATTGATGATATCCTTCGTTTGACAAGAACGCCAGCACCATAGGAAGGGTTTGACATTGTTACGACTATTCTTTTATTCAGTATATTTATTACAAATGCTCAAAATACCATTCTCATCAAAAATGTTTAAATTTTTAACGGAAAAAACGAAAAAACAATAACTGGCAACCTTCTCATCGTGAATAATCTCGTTACCAAAATCGCCACCTTCGCCAAGACTAAAACCGTTGGCATTCATTTTATACCGATTGAACAAACAATATAGTCCAATATCGGCAATCGCCTCATTGTACTATTTGTTTGATACCATCGGCATTTACTCCCGAAAGCATTCGGGATAAGATTTATAAAATATTGGCATATTATATAAATCACATTGGTATTAAAAGACAAGACAATTATTATGACTCATAAAGAATCGATATCATTATTTCTTCTCACATTTATTTGTTTGTCAAATATATGTTGTCAAGACACTTCGAATGTACTGCACATAGACAAAATTTCAGAATCTAAGCTGCCAGCCTTGAAGATTAACGGGGATTACTATACACCAGAGAAGGGTGTAGACATTTCGGTTGCAAAAGCTATCATAACAACTGAATTAAGAAAAGAAGGTATAAAGGGTGATATTAGTTCAGTCATTAATTTAACTGAAATAACGACCAAGGAATCGTGGCAAAATATAGGTGTACAGTTATATCGAGTGACTCTTGAGTATGCATGGATAAATGGCGTAGCTATAATAAAAAACAAAAAAGTTCTGACAATTCTTAAAGGAATGCCAACTGAAACAGTTTTTCTGGCTGACTTAGACATGGATAGTTATTACGAAATATATACAAATTATTTCTTGGGTTCTGGTATAGTAAGTGAAGAAATAGGTGGTTATAATATTTCTTTGAATGAAAATTATAGTTTGTCAATTCGAAAGGAAAAGGATTTGCATTTGTATATTGCGAATGGAGTACTAATGGCAGAGGTTAGGTCATACAATAAACTCGACGATAAACCAATAATCAAAAAAGTTAATTTGAAAAAGATTGACAACAAATACAAGTTAATCATTGAATAAACACAAAAACTGTAGCCAGCAAACGCTAAAGCAAATGCGGGTTTGCGTGTTCGTTGAAACATTTGTAAATTTCCAATATATTATTTCAGGCAGACATTTGAACAGCTATCTAATAACGCGCACTTGCCATAGCGTCAGCCGTTGTACAAAAGCTCCTCGCCCCCTTCTACCCTTTAAAGCCAAAGTGGGCTTCGCAGACGTAGTCTTTTCGCTTTAAAGAAAGCTCCCAACCCATCTTTTTTGCACAGTAACGGGGCAAAAAGTAAGTTTAAAAGAGGCTTTCTCACAATAAGGCATTTGAAAAAAAATCACTTCATTGCTGCCAGTCCTTCGTACCTTGTTCCTTCGCAAATGCCACGGGCTGATAGCGGGTATTTAAAACGACAACAATCAACTTATGAAACATTTGATATTATTTTTAGCCATTTCAGGAATTGCATTTTGTTCATATGGACAGACAACTTTTAAAAGAAACGACATTTATTTGGAAGCAGGTGGAAATGGCCTTTTTGCATCTGTTAATTATGAGAGACAATTGACAAAACAACCAGGACTTGGGTTTAGACTTGGTATTGGATTTTATTCTGAAAATGCTTTTTACTTGACAATACCAGTTGGTATCAACTATCTTTTCAAACTAAAAAACAACAAATCATTTATTGACGCAGGACTTGGTGCAACATGGACACGAATTGACGGGAATTTATTCGGCGACTCAAAAAATTCAAATGGTGACCATTTTGTAAACTTCGTTCCAAGTGTTGGTTACAGACGACACACACCTAAAGATTTAATGTGGCGTATTAGTGTTACGCCAATTGCTAACCAGTATGGTTTAGTTCCATGGCTGGGACTTTCAATTGGAAAAAGATTTTAATAAATATTAACAACCGCCAATGCGGTTTGCTGCAATGCAGACGGAAGAAACTTTGGCTTCTCTAATCAATTGCAATCTGGGCTTTACTTTTACTATTGAGCTTTTGTTTTTATCTTCATCATCAGTAATTCTTTTCAGATGCGGTTCTGGGCTGACATTTTCCAAATATCCCACCATCGCCAATAGGTAGCCGTCATCGATCAATGCTAGTCAATGCAACCGTAAAAGACAGAAAAATATAAAATGAATCCTTTTATAAAGTTAATATCTCATTTTGTGCAACTTCCTGAAAGTGATAGTCAGCTATTAGAAAGCGAATTAAAATTTTTTACGTACAAGGTTGGCCACAAGATTTTGCAGGAAGGAAGTATTTGTAAAAATATTATTTTTATTGTTAGTGGAAAAGCAAGGTCGTTCTTTGTTAATCATGAAGGGCAAGAATTTACATGGAATTTTCATTTTAATGACGCTGACTCAAAATTTGAGAACTACTTTTTGTTAGATTACAACAGCTTTCTTTCCCAAACACCTACCTATCTTACATTTGAAGTAATTGAGGATATTGCTGTTATTTCTTTAAATTTTGATGATCTGCAAAAAGTAATCACCAATTCTGCGGTTTTTCAAAATGTTTTAAGTGTTATGTCATCCATTGCTTATCAAACTGTGCATAAAAGAGCTTTTTCATTACTCACACAGAATGCAAAAGAAAGGTATTTACATCTGATTATGGACGAACCCTATTTGCTAAATAAATTTCAACATTATCTCATTGCATCTTATTTGGGTGTAGCCCCTCAAAGCCTCAGCAGGCTCCGTAAAGAAATAACTAAATCATAAAAATTCATTTATTCACAAATGTGAATGAATAGGACTTTTGCGCGCCTCATCTTTGCAACACAATTTAAAAATCAAAAGATGAAAGCATTCAAATTAACATCAACCCTAATGGGGCTCATTTTATCCTTTGGAGTTTACGGACAACAGGTCGTAAGCACAAAAAAGCTCTCGGTAAAAATTTCAAACATCCAAAACAAGGGTAAAACACTTTATGTTGGGATTTACAGAGCTGGGGACAAATTTCCAGAATTTAATAAGTTTTGGAAAAACATTAAAGTTACAACAACAAGCAATGAAATGACTGTTGAGTTTGATGTGCCCTATGCCGAGTATGCGATTGCTATTACTCATGATTTGAACGAAAATGGGAAGCTCGACAAGAACTTTGTTGGTATTCCGAAAGAACCTTTTGGGCTCTCAAATAATTTTAAGCCAAAATTTTCAAGTCCGGATTTTTCAGATTGCAAGTTTTCGTATACGCAACAAAGTAATTCAATAATGATTAAACTCATTGACTAATTATGAAAGAGGTAGCGATAATAACTGGTGCATCGGGTGGAATTGGTTACGAAATAGCCCTATTATTTGCCCAACAAAAAATTGATATTTTGATAGTAGCTAGAAGTGAGCAAAAATTAGAAAATATCAAAAGTGCTATCGAGCAACAGTATAACATTACAGTTTTCTGTGTAGCAACAGATTTATCTACAAGCGATGGATTTGTAGACATTAACCACTGTGTAATTACCAATAAACTTTCGGTAATCTACTTAGTAAACAATGCAGGTTTTGGCGATTATGGCTTTTTTACTGAACGCAGCATGGAAAAATACACAGAAATGTTGGGGCTTAACATCATCAGCTTGACGGAGCTAACCTATTATTATGCTAAGGAAATGATAAAAAATGGTAAGGGAAGAATTTTGAACGTAGCATCCACAGCTGGCATTCAGCCAGACCCTTATTTTGCAGTATATGGTGCTTCAAAAGCCTATGTGATAAGCTTAACAGAGGCAATTCATAAAGAATTTGAAAACACCGGAGTTACCGCTACAGTACTGTCACCCGGAGCAACGAAAACTAAATTTATGGAAAGAGCCGAAATGTCTAACGCGAAGCTTTATGAGAGCGGCGTAATGTCTGCCAAAAAAGTGGCTCAAGTTGGTTTCAATGGAATGATGAAAGGAAGCCTGCATGTAATACCAGGCTTTAAAAATAATATACTTGCATTTTTCTCAAGCATTATGCCTTCCAGCAAATTAAGACTTAACATCGCGGCTAAGTTAATGGGGAGAATAGGCCAATAAAAGTTGGTTTAATAACTTTTTTATTAGTAAACAATAAAAAATAGAATTTTATGACAATAGAATCAAAAAAGACAAGTGGCTTCATCCTTGTCACTGTACCCACAATTATTTATGGGGGCTATTTTTTGCTTACCATTCTAAGTGGTCAGCAAGAATATTTAGCGTTAACCGATTTCCAAAAATCTATGTTTCGTGCCGGCCATGCCCATGCCGGAGTTTTGGTAATTCTTGCACTGGTTGCACAAATTTTAACCGACTTTTCTTCATTATCAGGAAGCTGGAAATGGATTACGAGACTGTCATTTCCCGTTGGGGCTATTGCGATAAGTTTAGGTTTTTTTGCAGCAGCCATAGGCAAGCAAATTAATGAACCAACAGAACTAATTGTTATTTTATATATTGGCATAGCGATTTTAACATTGGGTCTTTTAACATTAGCGCTAGGTTTGATAAGAGAAAAGAGAACCGCCCTATAAATGCAAAAAAAATGAAGTGACAGGTATTTTGCATTTTAAGGTGAGTTCGAATTAAAGTTATTGATTATTTTACTGAAACCATTAACAGAGTTATGGGAATTTAGTATAACAATGCTTAACAAAACTTAATTAATGGTTTAAAAACTTCTCCGCATTTATTTTTTTATTTATTACAACTCTAAAAAGTTAACTATTAGATTTTAAATTGATTCAAGCAATTTTTTTAAAAGCTAATACCTACTCCCCTTTCATGCCAGAATGTGCTTCACAGACTTAGTATTTTCGCTTTGCCACTCGGGCATTTATCCGACTTTAGCCGGTCACATTTGTGTATCAATACTATCAGTTTGCAACCGGATTTCAGAAAAACGTAAGTCTAAAACCAACCCTATTTAGAACACTAGTACTATTGATAACAATACTAATAAAAATTGATTATATACAATTAGGCATTGGTCAAACTAACTACGGACACAGTCAAGCAGAATTGGAGATCTCAAATGGAGAAAATCTGATAAACAAAAAGGCTGTTCTTTTGAGAACAGTCTTTTTGATATTTAGTCCGTACAAAAACTAAACTATCGCTTCTCAACCAACCATTTTATCAACTCCTCGCCGCTTAAACCACGTGCTACAATTTTACCGGTAGGATCAATTAATACATTGTCGGGAATAGTATTTACGCCATAGGTTAATGATGCTGTATTTTCACTACCGTTCAGCTCGCTTACCTGCATCCATGGTAGGCCATCCTTTACAATGGCATTCTTCCATTCAGTACCGCTTTTGTCAAGGCTTACTGCCAGTATTTCAAAATTTTTGTCTTTAAAGGAATGGTAAGTTTTTACAAGTGAAGGGTTTTCAGCCCTGCATGGCCCGCACCAACTCGCCCAAAACTCAAGCAATACCCATTTGCCCCGATAGCTGCTTAGCGCAATGGTATCCCCCTGTGTATTGGGCTGTTTTACTTCGGCTGCCATATCGCCTACCGATGAAGGTGCTGCAATCAAAAGGTAGCGTTCCATTTTTTGCCCATAGCCGGATTGTTTATTTTCTGCTGTAAGGATATTATACAAGGCACGGACTGAATCGGCACCCCATGTTGTTTTATATATGTCCATCAGGTAGGCGCTGTATATCCTGTTTGGGTAGGTACGCACATAATTGCGCGACACCTGTTCTTCCTGCTTTTCCAATGCTTCATATTGTTCTATCAGCCGTTGTTGTTTGGTTTCATTCTTTTCTTTTTCAATCTGCATTTCCAATTTTTCCATCTGCTTTTCCAGGGAAGCCCTCCATTGATCATGTTCACTTTGATGTGCATTTAAATCATTGCCGGTTACTGTAGCCGTACGAAGGGTTTTACCAGTTTGCTCAATGCGTAAATTTCCGGGGCTCAACCAAAACAATATATAAGCATTATAAGTTTTTTCATATACCACTGCCTGTGCGGCATCTGTATCAAGTAGTGCTTTTAGGGTAAACCGATTATCTTTTATCACCGCACTGTCGTACACTTTATTCGTTGCTGCATCCTGCAGGTAAAAGCGGGTACCATCGGTAATGTTGCGGGTAGTAACTTGCACAGTAGATGTTTGCTGTGCAATGGAAGTTTTTGATACTAAGAATAATATAAAAATGAATAGGAGTGTCTTGTGCATTGGAGTAATATTTATTGATGATGAATGTACAAAAGAATTAGTTAACCTGGTTTGTATTTTTTAAAATAGCTTAAATCTAATCCTAAATCCAATCCAATTCCTTCACCGTCATTTCACTTTCCACATCTCCTGTATGTTGTTTAGCTTTCGATTCAAAAAGCAGGATAAAAAACAATTCCCCATTAATATGTGGCCGGTGTTCTACCCCTTTACGAACAATTAGTATTTCCCCTCCGCCTTGGTTCGTGGCACAAGAAACATTCTTCAACAATCACCATCAAATTTTTTTGTCCTAAAATAGGTTTACACAAGGTATCGTACGGGTTTTGTTTCGTTTACCACGACCCAAGGCGGGCAACTGCGGCGAAAATCTTATAAACAAAAAGACTGTTCTTTTGAGAACAGTCTTTTTCATATTTAGTCGGGACGACAAGATTTGAACTTGCGACCCCACGCCCCCCAGACGTGTGCGCTACCGGGCTGCGCTACGTCCCGAATAAATAGGACAGCAAATGTAAAGCAATTCATATAAAATATTGGCATATTATATAAATCACATTGGTATAAATTTACACTCCGGAATTTCATCTATTTTTACTCCTCAAATTTAGCAATCTTATTAAATGAAATTTACTTCCATTGTTATCCCATTGATGGTTACAATCGGTTTGGCTGGTTGTATTTGCAGCAAAACGACTAACGAATCGTCATATGTAAATATTCTTCCACGTAGTGCCTGGGAAGCAATAGAACCGAAAGTTTATGCTCAACACAAACCAGTTAGAATAACAGTTCATCATGAAGGTACAACACTCAAACCAACTGATGATGCTGCTAAAAAGATAAAAGCCATACAACGTTGGGGAATGGGGCCAGAAAAAAAATGGACGGATATCCCCTATCATTTTCTGATTGCGCCAGACGGGAAAGTGTACGAAGGAAGAAGTGTATTTACAGTGGGTGAAACATCAACCGAATACAATCCAACCGGTCATCTGTTAATTTGCTGTTTGGGTAACCTCGAAAAAGACAGTATCCCGCCAGCTCAACTGAAAGCATTGGTTAAAATGATTGCTTATGCATCTGCTACTTATAACATCCCCCTAGATTCGTTGGCCACACACAAAGATTACAGCGCCCAAACCACCTGCCCTGGAAAATACCTGAGTCATTATTTTGAAAATGGCTACATACTGCGGGAAGTAAAAAAAGTGAATTGAAAAAAAATAGCTACATCCAATTAAAATCCTTTATTCTACTTTCTCTTTTTTAGAGATCTACAACAATCACAAAAAAGCGAAAAATTTAATTGCTGCTCCAGATATTCTCTCGAATTGAAAAACGTGGAATTTTGTTATACCAATGTGATTTATAGAATATGCCAATATTTTATAAATCTTGCAGTGGTAAATTCCGATGGTATCAAACAAATAGTACAATGAGGCGATAGCCGATATTGGACTATATTGTTTGTCCAATCGGTATTAAATCACCAATCATCTTTTTACATTTTGCGTTGATTCATCTGCTGTTAAAATCTTTTTGCAGTACCTTTTTTACCAAAGATTGAGTGGTTCACTCTTAAAAAATAGTCAATTGACCCATACTCTACCAAACATAATGATAGTAATGTTTCTAGAATATATATTAAATACAGTGTGATATTGCAAACTATACAACTGCTAAAATGCCGTTGGAGATGGCATATCTGGTGAGATCTGAATTGGTGGCCACATGCAATTTTTCTAATACTTTTGAACGGTACGAACTAATGGTGGTGGTGGCCAACGACAATATTTCGGCAATCTGGCTAATGGTTTTGCCTACCGCCAACAACTTGAATACTTCCAGTTCTCTATTACTCAACTGTTCGTGTGGCTTCTGATGGGCAACTTGATACAGCAATAATTTTTCAGCAATATCTGGTGTAATATACTTTCGTCCCATCAATATTTTTTGAACGGCAGTTACCAATTCATTGGGGGCTGCATTTTTGTTGAGGTAGCCCGCTGCTCCTGCTTTCAGCACTCTGATGGCATATAGGTCCTCTGAGAAAATACTCAAAATGAGCACTGGTAATAGCGGTCTAATTTGCTTTATTTGCTCCAGCGCTTCTAATCCTCCTCTTCCTAGCATGTCAAGATCTGAAATCACCAAATCCCAACTCCCTATCATCACTTCCTTCAATAAAGCTACGCCATCACTAACTTCTGTGATGGATACATTGGGAAATTCATCTTTTAAAATCTGAACCAGTCCCAATCTAATAAAGCTATGGTCATCTGCAAGTAAAATTTTCATTCTGTTTAAATTCTAGTAATAATGAAAAATTGAATCCGAACAATTAAATGTGTTCCTTTTCCAATAGCAGCTTGTAATGTAAAAGTTCCTCGGAGGGCAAATGATAATGGCAAACTAGATACAAATGTGATTTGCAGTTACGATAGTAGAAGTAAGTCTCCTATCAAACAATTTGAAATTATATTACTCCTTTTTGTAAGCATACATACGCAGTTAAATTTGTTAAACAAACCAACCGAAACAATATAGTTTATGAGCCTACAAGATACAATATAAACCATATACATTTTTAATAAAAATGTGCGTTAAATCATTTCTGAAAACTTGTTTCATCTTAAAAGCAGGCTGCGTTTCTGATTTAAAAAATAACCGAAATATACCTTGTAACAGCTTCCACAAATAAAAATTACCTTCACCACATATTATATGACAACATTCAGCGACCTTAACTTAAATACCCCATTAAAAAGAGCGATAGAAGAGATGGGTTTAACCGAACCCACCACTATTCAGCACAAAGTATTTCCCATAGTAATGAGCGGCAGAGATGTGTGTGGCATTGCACAAACCGGCACCGGTAAAACCTTCGCCTACCTGCTCCCCTGCCTTCGCCTTTGGAAATTTTCGAAAGAAAATGCTCCACAAATGTTGGTATTGGTTCCCACACGCGAATTGGTGGTTCAGGTTACAGAAGCCATCAAATCGCTCACCAATTACATGACTATAGAAGTGACAGCAGTGTATGGTGGTGTAAATATGAATACACAACAGTTGGCCTTGCGCAACAAAACAGACATCATCGTGGCCACACCGGGTAGGTTGTATGATCTGATGTTGAACCAGGCTTTCAAAAAAACAGCCATTAAAAGATTGGTGATAGATGAGATGGATGAAATGCTAAACCTCGGTTTCAGAACACAACTCAAAAATATATTAGACCTGCTTCCCGAAAAAAGACAAAACCTGCTCTTCTCTGCAACCATTACAGAAGAAGTAGAAGCATTGATCAACGATTTTTTTACCGCTCCAGAAAGAGTGGAAGCAGCTCCCACCGGTACACCACTCGATAACATCGAACAACAACTCTACCAAGTACCCAACTATTTCACAAAAATTAACCTGCTGAAATTGTTGCTGAAAGAAGAGGATCAAATGAGCAAAGTGCTCATCTTCACTGCCAGCAAAGCCTTGGCTGATGATTTGTACGAAGTAATGGAACAAGCTTTTCCGGAGAAAGTAGGCGTGATTCACTCTAACAAAGAACAAAACCATCGCTTTAGAACCGTTCAATTTTTTAAAGACGGACAATACCGTTTCATCATTGCTACAGATATTGTAGCTCGTGGCATAGACATTGCCGAAGTAACCCATGTTATCAACTTCGATTTACCAGATACACCCGAAAATTACATTCATCGTATAGGCCGAACCGGCAGGGCCGATAAAAAAGGTCTTGCCATCAGTTTCTCTACCGACAAAGAACAACCCTTTCTAGAGAAAATAGAAGTCCTGATGAAGTTGCCCGTTCCTGTGGTTGATTTGCCTGCACATTTGGAAATTTCTTCCGTACTAAGACCCGATGAAGAACCAAAAGTATACATGAAAACCATACAGCTCAAGATACCTTCCAAAGAAGAATCTGGGCCAGCATTTCATCCAAAGTCTGCCAAAAATAGTAAGGTCAATTTTGTAGTTAGCCGAAAAGACCGTATGATGAAAAAATATGGCAAACCAAAAACCCGTGGACAAAAGAAAAAAGGCCGCTAGGCAATTTCCAAACATTTACATCATTCTTTCATCCTGATACAATTTTAGTCAGCATCATAGAAAGCTGTGGTATTATTGAGGTAACTTACATACATGAAAATCACCTTTTTTAGTACACAGCCCTACGACCATACCTTTTTTGAAGCAGCCAAAGAGTCTGCCGACATAGAATTTATTTGGAACCTACATTCACTCAACGAACAAACCGCCGCCGCCATCAACAGCGAAGTTATTTGCATATTTGTAAACGACGTTTGTAATGCAGCGGTGATAGCTATTTTAGCCAAACAGGGTGTAAAATTAATTGCATTGAGGTGTGCTGGATTTAACAATGTTGACTTAGAGGCTGCTGCCAACAACAACATCAACATTGTGCGCGTTCCTGCTTACTCTCCTTATGCAGTGGCCGAACATACCCTGGCATTGTTGCTCACCGTAAACCGGAAAACGCACAAAGCCTACAACCGCGTACGGGAGCAAAATTTTTCGTTGGATGGTTTATTGGGTTTTGATCTGCATGGCAAAACCATTGGCGTAATTGGCACCGGAAACATTGGCCAGGTTTTTTGTACCATCATGCTGGGTTTGGGTTGCAAAGTATTGGCCTTCGATTTAATTGCCAACAAAACATTGGAAAAAGCGGGTGTTGAATATACCCATCTTATTGATCTATTTGAACGTTCAGACATCATCAGTTTGCACTGCCCGCTCAACGAAAGTACCCAACACATCATCAATGCACATTCATTGAGTATGATGAAAAATGGCGTAGTCATCATCAACAGCAGCAGGGGTGCGTTGATAGAAACCAAAGACGCCATCCATTCTTTAAAATCCGGAAAAATTGGTGCGCTGGCCATTGATGTGTACGAACAGGAATCTACCCTATTCTTTCGCGACCTTAGCAACAGCATCATTGCAGACGATACCATACAACGTTTGATGAGTTTTCCGAACGTGCTGGTAACAGCCCATCAGGCATTTTTTACCAAAGAAGCTCTTACTCAAATAGCCTCCATCACGTTGAACAATATCAAAGCTTGGAAGGCAGGCAAACCAGAGAACCTGGTGAAGTAATAGTCGGCAGTAGCCTTATTATGCAGAATAAAATTTCATCTAAAATATTTCCTGAAAAAAACGATCCCCATTACTTGCGTAACGGGGATCATTGTATAAAGGTTTAAGTAATGCTTAGTAACCCATGCCACCCATGTCTGGTGCACCATGGCTGTGAGGAGCATCTTCTTTTGGCTTATCGGCAATTACACATTCTGTAGTGAGCAACATACCAGCTATAGAAGCAGCATTTTCTAATGCAACCCTACTCACTTTTGTTGGATCGATTACGCCTGCTTTGAAAAGATTTTCATACACTTCTGTTCTTGCATTGAAGCCATAATCTCCTTTGCCTTCTCTGATTTTTTGAACCACGATAGAACCATCAATACCTGCGTTGGCAGTCAAGGTACGAATAGGTGCTTCAAGCGCGCGACGTACAATGGCCATACCGGTTTGTTCGTCGGCAATTTGACCTTTTACTTTTGGCTCTAAGCTTTCCACTGCACGAATGTATGCAACACCACCACCTGGTACAATGCCTTCTTCTACTGCAGCACGGGTAGCGTGCAATGCATCGTCTACACGGTCTTTTTTCTCTTTCATTTCTACTTCTGTAGCAGCACCAACGTACAATACTGCAACACCGCCAGCCAATTTGGCCAAACGTTCTTGTAGTTTTTCTTTATCGTAATCTGAAGTGGTATTTTCTACCTGTGCTTTAATTTGATTCACTCTTGCAGCGATGTCTTTTTTAGCACCCTTGCCACCTACGATGGTAGTATTGTCTTTGTCGATGGTTACAGAAGCTGCTTGGCCCAAATAAGTTAAGTCAGCATTTTCTAATTTGTAACCTTGCTCTTCGCTCACTACAGTTCCTGCAGTTAGGATGGCAATGTCTGTCAACATTTCTTTTCTGCGATCACCAAAGCCTGGCGCTTTTACAGCTGCCACTTTAATGGTACCACGCAATTTGTTCACCACCAATGTTGCCAAGGCCTCACCTTCCAAATCTTCGGCAATGATCAACAATGGGCGACTGCTTTGTGCTACTTTTTCTAAGATGTGCAGTATATCTTTCATGGCAGAGATCTTCTTATCATAAATAAGAATGTAGGGATTCTGCAATTCTGTTTGCATTTTTTCGCTGTTGGTAACGAAGTAAGGAGATACATATCCGCGATCGAATTGCATACCTTCAACAATATCAACGGTGGTATCGGTGCCTTTTGCTTCTTCAACAGTGATCACACCTTCTTTACCCACTTTGGCAAAAGCTTCCGCAATTAATTTACCGATGGTTTCGTCGTTGTTAGCAGAGATAGTTGCTACCTGCTGAATTTTTTTGCTGTCGTTGCCAACGGTTTGTGATTGACCTTTCAGGTTCTCTACAACAAGGCTAACCGCTTTGTCGATACCACGCTTCAAATCCATTGGGTTTGCACCAGCAGCTACCATTTTAAGACCTTCACCAATGATGGCTTGAGCCAATACAGTGGCGGTAGTAGTACCATCACCTGCAATGTCTGCAGTTTTGCTGGCCACTTCTTTCACCATTTGGGCACCCATATTTTCGATGGGATCTTCCAGTTCAATTTCTTTTGCAACAGTAACACCGTCTTTGGTTACACTTGGTGCACCAAATTTCTTTTCAATTACAACGTTGCGGCCTTTTGGTCCAAGTGTTACTTTCACGGCATTGGCCAAAGTATCAACACCTTTCTTCATTTTGTTCCTTGCTTCGATATCGAAGTAGATCATTTTAGACATATAAATTCAATTTGAAATTTTTGTAATAAAAATGTTTGAGGGATTATAGGAGCATTGTTTTACACAATGGCCAGGATATCACTTTCTCTCATGATGAGGTAGTCGTGACCTTCTACAGAAATTTCTGTTCCTGCATATTTACCATACAAAACGGTATCACCAGCTTTTACAGTAACTGGTTCGTCTTTCTTACCAGGGCCTGCAGCCAATACGGTTCCGCGTTGTGGTTTTTCTTTAGCAGTGTCAGGAATAATGATTCCTCCCGCAGTTTTTTCTTCTGCAGCAGCAGGTTTCACAATTACTCTGTCATGTAAGGGAGTAATGTTTAACTTCTTTGCCATAATTCTATTGTTTTTATTTTGGTTAAAATGAATGCCCTTTTTGGGGTATATGTTAGTTGTCACATATCATACCAAACGTATTAAATAGAATAACTGGCAGATAACTGTCATGAATGTCAGTTTTTTAGCGGTGGTACACCGACAATTTATCACAAATCAATAATAATGAGCCCAAATCTGCCACAAAAAAAATTAAACCCTTAATTTTGTCGCCTCAATTAAAAGTTCTTCCCGAATGATAAGTAGACGAAATATAAGGGTGAAAGTGATGCAAACCCTGTACACACTCGAAAGTGTGTGTGGAGAAACCAAACCCGGAGAACCGCAAACCATCCTCACCAGGAAGATCGATCAAACCAAACTTTTATTTACTTACCTCATTTATTTCATCACAGAAGTAGCCCGTTATGCCGAAAAAGATGCATTGCAAAAAGCCAGTAAACACCTACCCACAGAAGCTGACCTAGCAATAAATACCAAACTGGCCGGTAACGAATTGTTGTGGAAGTTCCTCGAAGATCTCAGTTTTAAAGCTGCAGTGCAAGACGGAAAATTGCCTCATATAACCGACACAGCGCTTATCAAAAAAACTTACCAGGAATTAGTGGTTACGCCCGATTACAAGCTCTATATTGAGGACCATGGCAGGGATAAAAAAACAGAGAAAAAAATCCTTGAACTTATTTTCAACCAACTGATGTTGCCCAATGAAAATTTTATAGCACACATCGAAGAGCTTTTTATCAATTGGGATGATGATGCCGAAATGATGCAAACCCTGGTATTAAATTACTTGAGCAAGCCCACCCCACAGGCATTTCACGATATTTTAAGCAAAGAAAAATGGGAGTTTGCCAAAGACCTACTCTCTACCGTTTTAGACAAAGAGGAACTTACGCTCGAAGTTATCAAGCCTAAATTAAAAAACTGGGATGCAGACAGAATTGCTGCACTGGATCTGATTATTTTGAGAATGGGCGTTTGTGAATTTCTTTATTTTGAAACCATCCCCACCAAAGTAACCATCAACGAATACATCGATTTGGCAAAAGATTACAGTACAGCGCAAAGCGGACAGTTTGTAAATGGTATGCTCGATAACATCCTAAAAGAATTGATGGCCAACAACAAGATTGACAAAAAAAGTTTTAAAAACAGTATTTTATAAACACAACCTTTTAACATGACAAAAACGCTTTTACTCGCTGGTGCTATTGTTGCAATGCTTACCAGCTGTGATGTTCGAACCAAAGATAAAATAGACAATACTGCGTTTGTTGCAGCACCCAACAGCCCCACTGCCGCAATCAATACTTCAGCCTCCACTGCGGTAGAAATCATAGACAGTGTCTACAATTTTGGGACAGTAGCAGAAGGTGCCATTGTAGAATTCAGTTTCCGTTTTAAAAATACGGGCACCAATCCATTGGTCATCAGCAATGCTTCTGCCAGCTGCGGTTGCACGGTTCCTGAAAAGCCAGAAGCTCCTATCAAAACAGGCGAAATCGGGGTCATCAAAGTGAAGTTCGATAGCAATGGTAGAGCTGGTTCTGCGTACAAAACGGTAACCGTTTCAAGCAATGCTTTACCCGGTTTTCCAGAATTGGCTTTGAAAGGAGAAGTAACACCTAAGGCAAAATAAATCAAGATATTACTCATAACCCGCTGTAATGTAATGCTACAGCACTAAACAACACACCATGCAATTACTCAGTATTTTTTTAATGGCAGATCCTAGTGGAAAATCAGGCAGTACCAGCACCCTCATCCTAATGGGCATGATGATTTTGGTGTTTTACTTCTTTATGATTCGTCCTCAATCTAAGAAAGCAAAACAACAAAAGCAATATATCAACGACCTTCAAAGAGGTGATAAAATTGTAACCATCGCCGGTATTCACGGTAAGATCAACAAAGTAAATGACGACAACACCATCGAACTTGAAACGAGTCCGGGTAGTTACATCAAAATTGAAAAATCTGCCATCAGCATGGAATGGAGCGCCGCTCTAAACAAACCAGTTGTTGCTACAGAAGAAAAGAAATAGTTGGAAAAATAAATCTAATAAAAAGACGAAGCCCCCGGTTTCGTCTTTTTATTAATGCAAATACTCCATCATTCCTTACAAGCTTCGTATATTCATAACATGAAAATTGGTATAACAGGTGGCATTGGTTGTGGCAAGACTACCGTCGCAAAAATTTTTGAAACGCTTGGTATACCCGTGTATTATGCAGATGATGCTGCCAAAAAAATCATGAATGAAGATGTAGCGCTCAAAGCCAACATTCGCAAGGCTTTTGGCGAGGAAGTGTACATCAACGGACACCTCAACAGATCGTATTTGGCTTCGGTGGTATTCGCCGATAAAAACAAACTTTCTTTGTTAAATGAACTGGTACATCCCGCAACCATAGCGGATGCTGAAAAATGGATGAACGAGCAAACGGCCCCCTATGCCATCAAAGAAGCAGCCTTGCTCTTTGAATCAGACGCCTGGAAAAGATTGGATAAAATTATTGGCGTAGATGCACCAGAAAGCCTGCGTTTACAACGTACCATGTTACGCGATGGTATAACAGCAGAAGAAGTACAGGCAAGAATGCAAAAACAAATGGATCAAGAACAAAAAATGAATCGCTGCGATTTCGTGATTTTGAACGATGAAAAAACGCTGTTGATTCCGCAGGTATTGGCCATTCACAAACAGTTGTTGGCTAGTATCAATAAGTAACACTGTTCAACTTCTCCATCAACTTAATTCAGCCAGCGCTTTTTTGCAGCAACTGCCCCCGTCTGGCTTTCAGCCAACGGGGTGTAGAACTAATATCTATTTACTTCGCAAAATTTATTCTGCCACTAAGACACGAAGACACGAAGGATTTGCTTCGCAAATATTAGATTCACATCAGTATAATGAACTAACAAATTTCTTTTATTCCGAAGGAATAAACCTTCGTGTCTTGGTGCCTTAGTGGCTCAAATAATGCTGCCGAAGGCAGTTATAATAAATGTAGATAATATGCGCAGACCGTTGTTTTAAAAACTCATCTGGTTTTTCGGTACTCCGCTTTCAGCCAACTGGATATTTTCTTCTCAACTAAATCAACTCGAAAATAAGATAAATGCCGCTCGCTGGAAGCGAGGCGGCGGCAACAGTATGATGATAGTTAGTGGTTCGTTCTATTGAAATGATTGGTGCTGCTGCCCCCGTCTGGCTTTCAGCCAACGGGGTGTAGAACTAATATCTATTTGCTTCGCAAAATTTATTCTGCCACTAAGACACGAAGACACGAAGGATTTGCTTCGCAAATATTAGAT
>JBIIPY010000129.1:0-5525 GCA_044342365.1 Ferruginibacter sp.
GTTCTTGCTCTATGGAATGGAGCCGCCCCGCCTCTTTTTGCTCAACTAAAATATTTTTTTGACACAGTTCATTTTACAGACCCCTATATTGTTTTTAAAAAAGCCCAGAATCTTTAATTTTACAAACAAAGACGTACTGGTTTATTGATGATCTTTTTTCATGCTGTTCCAGAGTGCATCTAGTTCTTCCAGATTCATATCATGCAACTGCTTGTTTTGGGCTATTGCCATGGCTTCCATGCCATTGAAACGATTCATGAACTTTTTATTGGTGCGTTCTAGAGCATTCTCTGCATCTACCTGCAAAAACCTTGCAAAGTTTACCAAAGAGAACAAAACATCCCCCATTTCATCCTCCATTTTATCTACATCATTGGAATCTATGGCTTCCTGCAGTTCATTTAACTCTTCTTTTACCTTATCCCATACCTGTTCTTTGTTATCCCATTCAAAACCAACTGTTTTAGATTTCTCTTGCAGGCGGATGGCTTTTATCATGGCCGGCAGCGATTTGGGCACACCACCCAATATGGTTTTTTTGCCCTTGCCTTCTCTTAGTTTAATCTTCTCCCAATTCTCTTTTACTTCTTCTTCGTTGTTTACCACCACATCGCCATATATATGAGGATGGCGTACTATCAGTTTTTCACAAACCCCGTTAATTACTTCATCGAGGGTAAATTGATTTTGCTCGGCGCCAATTTTGGCATAAAAAACAATGTGAAGCAATAAATCTCCCAGTTCCTCTTTGATGCCCATCCAATCTTTTTCTGTGATAGCATCTGCCAACTCGTAGGTTTCTTCGATGGTTAAATGACGAAGGGTTTCGATGGTTTGCTTTTTATCCCAAGGGCATTGCTCCCTTAATTCATTCATAATTTGTACCAAACGATTAAGTGTGGTGCTAGTATCGCTCATAAGATTATACTTTTAAAAAAGAAATTATTCCAAAAAGAAACATTACAATGATCAAAATAAGTAATCGCGCAAGGAAAGCAATTGCAAACTTAAATATGGTTTTAACCCTTCTTTGCCCATAAAAATGGCGCATGGCTTTGTATTCGTACCAAAGCAAATAAAACACCAAAAATATTGTGATACATATAAGCCATTTCAAATGAGCGTATTCAATCATTTTACCCAAAAGCATCATCATCAACAACACAATGAAGTAAGTGATGTACAAATGGATGCTGTAAATACCATGGCTAACAAAATAAAAAGAACGGTTTCTTTTATACAATAAAAACAACACAAATGCAAAAAGCGGAAGGGATATAATCAACGTCTGCGGAAAATAGTGCATTGTAAGCTCAATGGTTTGTTTCAAGAAGTCTGCTTTTTGGTTACCGTATTTTTCATTGATTTCAAATTCACGGTATTGAAGTTTACGCTTTAACCAATTGTCTTTCAGTTTTCCAATTTTGATGAGCGAATCATATGTGACCCTGTCTTTAAAGACGGTATCGCGAACTGTGAAAAGCCTTCGGTTGGCAGCACGAATACTATCTGCCAAATATTTAAACGTTGTTTTGCTCAACACCGTATCGTCGTACATCGATCTGCTAAAGTGGGCAAACTCTGTGCTATCCATTTCAAAAGCCATCCCCATTAGCTTGTTGTATTCGCTGTTGCCTAAACCAGTCAGACGCATGAGCTGCATTTTAGGCGTTGTAGCAATGCTAGATGTACGCATGCTATCTACATACCTCAATAAATCTTGCCGATTGTTTTTAGCCGCCGGATAAATATACATTGCAATACGCGCTACATCCTTATCAGAGCCTTCTTTTACGTCTTTCACAAACTGGTTGTATTCTTCACTGTCCAATGAAGTAACTTGTTCAATTGATTTGTCGGAATCCGATAATTCAATTGAATCCCCTTCTGGAGTTAACACCGTAAAAAAAAGCAGAAAGAAAAGGAAGGAACTAAAGATGTACATCCTTACCGGATTCAGGTAACTGTTGCGCCGACCCATTTTATATTCTGCAGATAAAAACCCCGGACGTGTCAACAAGAGTACTAGTGTGCTAAAAAATTTGCCATCAAAATGCGTAATGTCATTAAAAAAATGGGTAATCAAATGCCAGAGCGATTCTGCTGGTTCTAGGTTCTCTTGCCCACACACATGGCAATATTTTCCATGTACCTCCGCATTGCAATTCAAACAGTTTTTTAGCGTTCTTTCTTGTGAATGACTCAAGGGAGTTAATTTTGTTAAAAATAACAAAGTTTCTTAAGCTGCTAGCTTATAAGCTAATAACTTCGTTTAAATTGAAAGGATATGTTTACTAAAAAATTATTTTTTGGGTTATTTGCACTTGCCTGCTCCTTCACTGCAAGGTCGCAATATTTTTACAAGGATATTGTGAGCAATAAACAATTGTTGGCAGACATGTCTGCTTATAAAGAGAACAACATTAAAACCATCAACATCATCAGTCTCGAAAACAATGGAATGCCCAGCGAAGGGTTTTTCTGTCAGAAAAAATTCAATAGGGGTTATACAAAATCTGAGCTCTTCACCCGTGCCGATATGGCCAGTGCCTCACTGCTTACTTCTACCTTCAACAAACAAGGGCTACTGGTAAGTACGCACGATAGTTCAGACATTGCGGTAACTACCAATTTCTATCGTTACGATGATAAAAACCAAATCATTTCCATTCTTTCGTCTATCCGTTCTAAAGACGATGATTATGTTACTGCAATCCTAGAGGAACACCTGTACAATTATTCGGTAGACGGCATTCCAGAAACAATGACCAGGGTGAAAAATAGAACAGATAGTACGGTTATACTTTTTGCTATTGATGAAAACAACCAGGTAGCCATCGAAAAAGATACAAAAAGTGGCACGAAGTTCTACTACTATTACGACGCAAAAAAACGTCTTACTGATATCGTTCAAGAAAACGAATTCAAGCCAAGGTTAAAGCCCGATTATATTTTTGAATACAACAATGCTTCTGGTAAAATTTCGGCCATGACCACCACTGAAGAAGGAGTGAATGATTTTTTTGTGTGGAGATATACTTATGATGGTGACCTGCGCATCAAAGAAAAGTGCTACAACAGAGCCAAACAATTGTTGGGCACCATTGAGTACCAATACAAATAATTAGCAGCTCCCCTTCATTTGATAAAAAATCAAGAAAAAATTCACTTCCTGCCATCTAATGATTCTATTAAAAGGATCCTTCCTACTTTCTATTTGCAAAATCAGCTTATTTGATTTACCTTGATTGTGTAAACTTTTAAGGATTGCTGGGTGTATATTGGTTACGATTATCCACAGTAACTTTGAATGGAACAACTACCTTGCATTCTTTCCAAATCCTATATGAAAGACTTCGCTTCCCTTTTCAAGAAAAAGAATACTTCACCAAAATTTTCTTTCATCATCGACTAAATTACTGTAATGAGAAATTTTCGCTTTCACATGTCGTTATGGGTGGCCCTCATAGTTTGTGTCCTAAACAATGCATCTGCACAAGGCACATTGCTGCTCCGACAACCTTCGGTAAGTGCACAACACATTGTATTTGTTCACGGCGACGATTTGTGGGTCGTAGCAAAAGAAGGTGGTGATGCACGCCGACTTACCAGTGCTGTTGGAGCGGAAACCAGCCCACGAATTAGTCCAGATGGTAAAACGATTGCTTTCACCGCGCAATACGATGGCAACACAGACGTCTATACCGTTCCTTTGGAAGGTGGGGCTCCTGTTAGGCTTACCTGGTATCCTACCGCAGATGTAGTACAGGATTGGACTCCCGATGGAAAAAAAATCATATTCACTTCCGACAGGATGGGCTACCCTACCGCCAATACGAAGTTTTACAGCGTCGCCACTTCGGGTGGAACGCCCGAACCAATGATATTGCCATTCGGTTACGCAGGCAGCATCAGCGATGATGGTAACCTCATGGCCTACCAACCACATCGTTTCTGGGATCCAGAATGGAGAAATTATCGGGGTGGTCAAGCACAACCCATTTGGATATTCAACCTAAAAACGCAGGAAACCACCCAAACAAAACAAGGCGACAGAGAAAGACATACCGCTCCGGTTTGGGACAATGGCATACTGTATTTTTTATCTGAACAAGATTATGCCAACAACGTTTGGTCATACAACCCTAGCACCAAAGCACAAAAACAAATTACGTTTCACAAAGATTTTGATGTAAAAAATTTATCGGCATCCAATGGGGTATTGGTATACGAACAAGGGGCAAAATTGCACAGTCTAGATATCCGCACCGGCGCTACCAAACCATTGGTCATTTATGCCAATGGCGATTTGAATTGGGGTCGTCCAAGATGGAACAACATCACTGGAGCTGCACTCACCAATGCAAGTCTTTCACCTACGGGTAAACGTGCCTTGTTCGAACACAGAGGGGAGGTATTTTCTGTGCCAAAAGAAAATGGTGATTGGAGAAATATTTCTCGCTCAACCGATGCTGCAGATCGATATCCTTCTTGGTCACCTGATGGACAAAAAATTGCTTGGTTTTCTGATGCCAGTGGCGAATACCAATTGATGATTGGAAACCAGGATGGATCGGGTACACCCAGAGCCATTGAAATTCCTAATAAAAAATTCTACTACTATCCTATTTGGTCACCCAACGGGAAATACATTGCTTTCACAGACACGGATTATAATTTATGGAACCTCGAAGTAGCCAGCGGAAAAACCATGCTGGTGACTACAGATGGATTGGCGCATCCTGATAGATCACAAAACCCTGCTTGGTCACCCGACAGCAAATGGATCGCCTATGTTCAAATAATGGACAACCAATTTAAGTCGATCAAAGTATACAATGTAGACGACAAAAAAAGTATGGCCATCACCGATGGATTGGCAGATGCCATTTATCCGCAGTGGGATGAAAACGGCAAATATTTATACTTCCTAGCAAGTACCGATTATGCATTGAGTGCTGGTTGGTTAGACATGAGCAGTTACAATTATCCCGTTACCCGTGCGTTGTACATGGCAGTGTTGTCGAAAAGCACGCCTAATCCTTTCGAACCAAAAACAGACGAAGAGCCTAGCAAAGCTTCAGAAGAAAAGCCCGTGCTCACCACAAAAAACACGGGCGATACCGTTAAGCCTGTCATCACAAAAACAGCTGGCGTAACAGTGAACATCGATTTTGAAAATTTAGACCAACGCATCATTGCGGTTAATATCCCTGTGAGAGATTATGCTTCGTTGTTACCAGGTCCAGAAGGACATGTGTTTATCACCGAATCTGTACCCAACGAAACTGGATTGCTTTTGCACAGATACAGCATCAAGGATCGCAAATCGATTACCTTCTTAAAAAGTATTTCATTTGCAGCTACCAGCTTCGATCGTAAAAATTTATTGTACAACAGTGGCAGTTCTTGGTTTATAGTGAGTGCCGCTGGCAACGAACCAAGACCAAGCGATGGAAAAATTAGTACCGATGGCATGCGGGTGTATGTAGACCCATCAAAAGAAGCAGCACAAATTTTTAAAG